>DASUWY010000036.1 GCA_036378175.1 Thermoleophilaceae bacterium | reverse complement strand
GTGCACTATGCGCTCAAGGCGGTGCGCGAGACGGGCTGCATGGCGGGCCTGGCGCTTACCCCCGCGACGCCGGCCGACACCATCGCCGACGTGCTCGACGAGGTGGACAACCTCCTCTGCATGACCGTCAACCCGGGCTGGGGCGGCCAGGAGTTCATCGAGCACTCGGTGCGCAAGCTCGAGCGCCTGCGCGAGCTGCTGCCGCCGGGGCTGCCGCTCGAGGTCGACGGCGGCATCGACTCGACCACGGCGCCGCGCTGCCACACGGCAGGCGCAACGCTGTTCGTCGCGGGTTCCGCCGTGTTCGGAAATCCCGACCCGGGAAAGGCATACCTAGAGATCGCGAACGCGATAGGAGGGTGAGATGAGCACCGCTGAGGAACGTGACCTCGAAGTCCTGCTGAAGACCGAGGACACATTCCCGCCACCCGACGACTTCAGGCAGCAGGCGAACGCCGCCGACCCCGCCATCTACAACGAGGCCGAGAGAGACTTCGAGGCGTGGTGGGAGAAGTGGGCGCACGAGCTCGACTGGTTCGAGCCCTGGCAGACGGTCCTGGAGTGGAACCCGCCGTGGGCCAAGTGGTTCAAGGGGGGCAAGCTCAACGTCTCGCACAACTGCCTCGACCGCCACGTCGAAGCGGGCAAGGGCGACAAGGTCGCCTACCACTGGATCGTCGAGGACGACACGCGCCGCGACGTGACCTACGCCGAGCTGCTCGAGACGACCCAGCGCTTCGCGAACGTGCTCAAGGATCTGGGCGTGCAGAAGGGCGACGTGGTCGGCATCTACATGCCGATGATCCCCGAGACGCCCGCCGCGATGCTCGCCTGCGCGCGCATCGGCGCGACGCACAACGTCGTGTTCGGCGGCTTCTCCGTCGAGTCCGTCAGGGAGCGCATGGAGGTGTCGGAGGCCAAGGCGCTCATCACCGCCGACGCCACGCTGCGCCGCGGCAAGCCCACCCCGATGAAGGCGGGCGTGGACGAGATCCTCGACGACCTCCCGGCGCTCGAGCACGTGATCGTGGTGAAGCGCACCGACGAGGATTGCCCGATGAAGGACGGGCGCGACCTGTGGTGGCACGAGGCTGTGGAGAAGGCCGACGCCGAGTGCGAGGCCGAGCCGCTCGAGGCGGAGCACCCGCTCTACATCCTCTACACCTCAGGCTCGACTGCGAAGCCGAAGGGCATCCTGCACACCACCGGCGGCTACCTCACCGGAGTGTACGCAACGACAAAGGCCGTGTTCGACCTCAAGCCGGACGACGACATCTACTGGTGCGCGGCCGACATCGGCTGGGTAACCGGGCACAGCTACATCGTCTATGGCCCGCTGGCCAACGGCGTGACGTCCGTGATGTACGAGGGCGCTCCGGACTACCCGGACAAGGACCGCTGGTGGGAGATCGTGGAGAAGTACAAGGTCACGATCCTCTACACGGCGCCAACCGCGATCCGCGCCTGCATCAAGTGGGGACGCGAGTACCCGGAGAAGCACGATCTCTCGTCGCTGCGGCTGCTCGGGTCGGTCGGCGAGCCGATCAACCCGAAGGCGTGGGTCTGGTACCACAAGGTGATCGGCGGTGAGCGCTGCCCGATCGTGGACACCTGGTGGCAGACGGAGACCGGCCACATCATGATCACGCCGCTGCCCGGCATCACGAAGACGAAGCCAGGCTCCGCCACTCAGCCGTTCCCTGGCATCGAGGCCGCGGTGGTGGACAAGGAGGGCGAGGTGGTGGACGAAGGCGGAGGCTTCCTCACGCTGCGCCGGCCGTGGCCGGGAATGCTGCGCACGCTCTACAAGGAGGACGAGCGGTATGTCGACACCTACTGGTCGAAGTACGGCAACGACGTCTACAACGTGGGCGACGCCGCGAAGATCGATGAGGACGGCTACTTCTGGATCGTCGGCCGGGTGGACGACGTGATCAACGTGTCAGGCCACCGCATGTCGACGATGGAGATCGAGTCCGCCGTGGTTTCGCATGACCGCGTGGCCGAGTGTGCCGTGATCGGCGCACAGGACGAGGACACCGGCCAGGCGATCGTGGCCTTCGTCACCCTCGAGGGCAGCGGCGACTGGGACGACAGCCTCACCGACGAGCTGCGCGAGCACGTGGCGAAGAAGATCGGCAAGCTGGCGCGTCCCAAGCGCTTCATCCCCGCCGACGACCTGCCGAAGACACGCTCCGGCAAGATCATGCGGCGGCTGTTGAAGGACATCGCCGAGGGCCGCGAGCTCGGCGACGTGACCACGCTGCGCGACCCGTCGGTGACGGAGGCGATCAAGGAGAAGGTGGCGGCGGGCGAGGATTAGCGCCCGGGGGGCACTTCACGGGCTCCTCTTCTCGTTGCGGTGTGCGGCATAGAATCGCGCCTCCCCCGCCAAAGGAGCTTGCGAATGAGCACAGACACGGTGAAGTTCACGCTGCCTGAAGCGGAGCTCCCCACGCACTGGATCAACCTCCTGCCCGACCTGCCGGGCGATCCGATGCCGCCGCTCAATCCGCAGACGATGCAGCCTGCGGGCCCAGACGACCTCACGCCGATCTTCCCGATGGGAGTGATCCAGCAGGAGGTGTCGATGGAGCCGGAGATCGAGATTCCCGACCAGGTGCGCGACGTCTACAAGCTGTGGCGGCCCACCCCGCTGTACCGCGCGCGGCGTCTCGAGAAGTCGCTCGATACGCCGGCGCACATCTACTACAAGTACGAGGGCGTGTCCCCCGCCGGCTCGCACAAGCCGAACAGCGCGGTGGCGCAGGCGTACGAGAACAAGCAGGCGGGCGTGAAGCGGCTGTCCACGGAGACCGGCGCCGGCCAGTGGGGCTCGGCGCTTGCGCTCGCGTGCAGGCTCTTCGACCTCGAGTGCGTGATCTACATGGTCGGCGCCAGCTACGACCAGAAGCCCTACCGGCGCTCGATGATGCAGACGTGGGGCGCCACCGTTCACCGCTCCCCCAGCGACACCACGGATGCGGGCCGCTCGCAGGCGTCGCACCCCACTGGCTCGCTCGGCATCGCGATCTCCGAGGCGGTGGAGGTCGCGGCGAAGGACGGCGACACGAACTACTCGCTCGGCTCGGTGCTCAACCACGTGTGCCTGCACCAGACGGTGATCGGCCAGGAGGCGATCGCGCAGATGGGCATGGCGGGCGAGGAGCCGAACGTGGTGGTGGGCTGCGTGGGCGGGGGGTCGAACTTCGCCGGGCTGTCGTTCCCGTTCATCCGGCGCGTGCTGCGCGGCGAGGCGAAGACGCGCTTCCTCGCCGCGGAGCCCGCTGCCTGTCCCACCCTCACCCGCGGCGCCTACCGCTACGACTTCGGCGACACCGTGGGGATGACGCCGCTCCTTCCGATGTACACGCTCGGCCACGACTTCGTGCCGCCGCCGGTGCACGCCGGCGGGTTGCGCTACCACGGCGACGCTCCGATGCTGTGCGGTCTCGTGAAGGCGGGCCTGGTGGAGGCACGCGCCTATGCGCAGAACCCGGCGTTCGAGGCGGCGGTCAACTTCGCCCGCACCGAGGGCATCGTGCCGGGCCCTGAGCCGGCGCACGCGATCCGCGCGGGCGTGGACGAGGCGCTGGCCGCGCGTGAGGCGGGCGAGGAGCGCGTGATCCTGATCGGGTTGTCAGGCCACGGCCACTTCGACATGTCCGCCTATGACGACTATCTGGCGGGCAAGCTCGAGGACATCGAGTTCTCGGAGGAGGAGATGGAGGCCGCGCTGGCGCGCCTGCCGGACGCGCCGGCCATCGCCTAGCGGCTCAGCGCCCGCGGCGCCAACGGAAGCAATGAGGGCGGGGCGGCCGTCCTCGCGAGAAGCGCCGACCGCTTGGCCGATTGCATCACTCTTCACGTTTTCCCTGTATAGCGGGGAAAAGGTGAAGCGCGTGATCGAGGACGGGCTCTTCCCGCTCAGATCGCGGACTCGAGTATCTCCGCGTGCTCCGACTCCGGCGGATAGCCGTGGGCGTAGACGAGTAGCTCCTCGTCGCCGTGGTTCACGATCTGCAATGCCGTGCCGGGGTCGACCGTGATCACGCCGCCGGTGGGTACCTCCTGCGGCTCAGGCGGATCTCCGACGTACATCGTGAGCGCGCCGCGCAACACCACGAAGATCTCCTGCTGTACAGGGTGCCGATGGCGGCGCCCCTTCGCGCCGGGCTCGTAGCGCCACACGTTCCCGCGCACGTCCGCGAACCCGGCGACGTCGCTCAGCTCGGCCACGTGCCGCGCCGGCTCATCCGGCTCATGCGGCCGCGTGATCCACTCGAACTCGTCGGGGCGGACTACGCGAATGCCCACCGTCAGTGCTTGCGGCCTTGCTTGCGCTTGCGCTTGCGTGAGGTGCGGGGGCTCGGTGAAGCCGCCGCCTCCTGATCCTCGGCTGGCGCTGCGTCCGCACTGGCGCCGTTGGCCGAGGCGGCAGCCACTCCGCGGCGGTCCGCGGCGGTGGGCCACTTGATCGCCTCGCCCGACTCCCATGCCGGCCCGCGGCCGCCCGGCCAGCGGTTCAGCAGGATGAGGGCCACCGACAGCAGCCAGAAGAAGAGCAAGAGCTGCGGCGGCCCGAGCGGCAGGAGGTAGAGCACCCCGGCGATCACGCCGATCACGCCGGCGAACGTGCCCAGCAGGCCGGTGCGGATGGCGTTCACGTTGCTCATCACCATGCCGAACACGAGCGACAGTGCCGCGATCGGCGTGATGATGTTCAGCACCTCCGCGGAGCCACCCTTCACGAGGTCCTTCGCGTGCTGGTTCGTGTGGTTCACGCCGGCGGCGAACTCGGCTGCGAAGTGCCTGATGATGAACGGGCCGATAGCGCTCGCGATCCCGAACAGGACGGGCCCCACCACGCCGAAGATCAGTCCCGCGACCGGTGTCTGGGGCCGGCGGTGCTTGGTCGCGCGGTAGAGGTACCAGAGCACGGCGGCCACCACGAAGAACGCGACCATCTGCAGCAGGCCGCTCACCACGTAGGCCGTAGCGTGCTTGTGCACCGACAGCAGGTAGCCAGCCTCGTTCTTCGTCTTGTCCCTGAGCAGCGGCAGCTGAACGAGGAAGCTCGCCACCACGAACAGCGCCCCGGCAAGCGCCGCGATCCCGATGCGCGAGCCCAGCCTCGCCTCCCACTCGAGCTGGCCGTCGCCGGCCGGCAGGGTGGGCTCGTTGCGCTCCTCTGGCGTTACCGTCATTCGCCGATCACTCCCCGGCCGTGCCCCGCTCCACCGCGGCGGCGGGAGGCGGCGGCTCCACCTGGCCGGTGCGCGGCGGGTAGTACTCGTGGTCCACCGGCTCCACGATCCGGGAGATCCGCTCACCCACCGCCAGCACCGCGTTGAGCGCCGGCGACATCAGCCGGATGAGGGTCTCCACCTGGGCGCGCGTGCGCCGCTGCTCCGGACTCAGCTGCGTCATCAGCCGCCTCGCTGGTGGAAGAAGAACTGCGGGAGGGCGGCCTTCGCCACGTCCGCGGTCATCTGCTGGACGAGATGAAGGTCCCCGGCGCGCACCGCCAGGTCGTCAAGCGTGACGATGCCCACGAGGTGGTCGCCGTTCATAACCGGCAGGCGCCTCACTCCGTGCTGGACCATCAGCGCCACCGCCTCCTCGATGTCCATCTGGCTCTCGCAGGTGATGAGCGGGCGTGTGGCGAATTCGCGGACCTGCTCATCGATGCTCACACCATCGGCGGCAACGTCGAGCGCGACGTCGCGATCCGTGATCAGGCCGGCCGGGTAGCCGGTCTCGCAGATCACCACGGATCCAACGTTGCGGTCCCGCATGAGCTCCCCCACCTCGCGCAGCGTGGCCGAGCAGTCGGCGGTCACGACCGATTCGGTCATCACCTCGCTGATTCGCACCGCTCCGACTATAAACACCGCGCCGCGATCTGGACGCTCCCCCTGCACGAAAAGGTGTGTTCGATTGACCTTGAGCGACCCCCCGCTTACCGTGGACTCATGTCCTACGGGATCAGGCGCCTCGCGGCAGGGGCGATCTCCGTTCTAACCCTTCTGGTGCTCGCGGCGCCGGCTTCGGCCGCCCGCCCGGACACCACCGGATGGGACGAGCTAGACAGCCCGCACTTCGCCGTGCACTACCCGCCCGCGAGCGCGCTCGGCGACGCTCAGGCGCTCTCATCGAACCTCGAGACCGCATATGCCACCGAGGTCGGCTCCTGGGGCTTCAATCCGCCCATTCCCGACAGCGATTCTCGCGTGGACGTGTACGTGGCGGACACCGGCGGCCACCTCGGCGAGTCCGTCCGCGACAACCCCGCGGCCGACACCTCGAGCGGCTACATCGTGATCGACCCGTCCGCGGTGACCAACGCCGAGACGGCCGCCCACGAGTTCTTCCACATCCTCCAGTACGCGATCTACGCACACGGCGCGAAGTTCCTCAAGGAGGGCACGGCCGAGTGGGCGGGCGCCAACGTGTCCGGCGGGACCGGCTGGCTCTTCACCTACTGGGGGGCGCCGGACCAGCCGCTCGACTGCATCCCCACGTCCCCCTGCGGGACGAACGACTACTCGTACTCGCGCTGGCTCTTCTTCGACTACCTGTCGGAGCACTACGGGCCGGGCATCGTGAAGGAGCTCTTCCAGAAGGCCCGCGCGCTTGCCGCGGGCGATGACCCCGCCACGGACGTGCGAGCGGTCGACCAGGTGCTGGCGGCACACGGCGCCGGCCTCGCCCAGGCCTTCAACGGCTTCACGGCGGCCAACACGGGCGCGTCCTACACGTTCCCGGGCCTCGCCGGCAGCGGCAAGTTCCCGCACGCCGCGGCAGGCATGTACACCGGCGCGGTGAGCGGCACGCTCCCAGCCCAGACCCTCAGCGTCGACCACCTCGCCGCCAACTACGTCTACTTCTACAGCGGAGATACGCGTGTGTCCTCCGCGGGCTGCGGCGCGGCCACGCTGAACGTGAGCGTGGATCTGCCACCGGGGAGCGCGTCGGCCCCGAGCATCTCGGACGCTTTCGGGGTGCAGCAGCTGAGCGTCAGCGGCAGCACCGCCTCGGCCAGCGTGCCGTGGACCAACTGCGTCGGCTCGGTGGCCGTGCTCGGCGTGCCGAATCCGGGCACCACGCCGGCGGACGACGCCAAGCAGTTCACCACGCACGCGACGATGACCGTCACTCCGGTCAAGCTGCGCAACGCAGCCCCGCCGCGCGTGAGGGTCAGTATCCCCAGGCTCGCGCACGTGGCCCGCAGCCGCCCGTTCCTGCGCTTCAACGTGCGCTCGACCGGCCGCGGGATGCTCCAGGTGCTGCTCAAGTCTCGCTACGTGCGCGGCAGCTACAACCTCAGGTCCGGCCTCAACCGGCTCCGGCTTCACCTGCCGCGGAGCTTCAAGGGCGGCCGGCACCAGATCGTCTTCCGGGTGTTCTCCACCACCGGGCAGCGCGGCCAGGTGGTGAAGCGCCACGTGCGCATAAACCTGCACGGGAAGGCGGCGCATGGCAGCCCGGCCAAGCCGCGTCGCTTCGCCGCCTAGAATCAGGACATGTCCTCAGAGGATCCCTTCGGAATCTTTGGCGACCCCGAGGAGCTGCGCCGCCGGATGGCCGAGCTGGCCGAGCAGATGCAGGCGGGGCAGCGCATGACATGGGCCGACAACGCGATCAAGCTCGCCGTCGACATGACCGTCGCCGGCATCAACCGCCTCAACCTCCAGGGCAATAGCGAGGAGCAGGTGAACGAGCTGCGGAGCGCGATGTCACGCCTGTTCCCCGAGGCCGTCACCCTCGTGCGCGAGGCGCGCGAGGGATTCGGCACCTAGCCCGCCCGGGCGAGGAGCGCTGGGGCGAGCTCGAGCAGCACGTCCACGAGCAGTTCCACGTCCGCTTCCTGCGTTCGCCAGTTCACGATCGCCGGCCTGAACGCGACCCTGCCCTCGTAGAGGGTGGTGCCGGCGAACACCCGGCCGTCGCGCAGCAGCTCGGCGCCCAGCCGCGAGTTGAGGGCATCGAGCTCGCTCTCGGGCACCCCATCCGGCCGCCAGCGGAAGGTGACGACGTTGAGCTGCGGCTCCGCCAGGCGCTCGAGCTCCGGCTCGGCGTCCACGCGGGCCGCGAGCTGCTCCGCGAGCCCCACGTGGCGCTCCACCATCTCGCGGTAGCCCTCGCGCCCGTACGCCTTGAGGGTGGCCCACACGGCGAAGGCACGGGTCCGGCGCGACCCTTCCGCGCTGATGTACCCCGGCGACGGGCGCTCGTCCTCGTACTCCGGCAGATATGCCGCACCGCCCGCGAAGGCGCTGAGGAGATACCGCCGCTCGCGCACGAACGCGAAGCCGCAGTCATGCGGAACGTTGAGCCACTTGTGGCCGTCCGAGGACACCGAATGCGCGCGCTCCACCCCTGCCGTGAGATGCCGGGTGCGAGGCGACAGCTGCGCGAAGAGCCCGAACGCGCCGTCCACGTGCAGCCAGGCGCCGTAGCGCTCGGCCAGGTCGGCCATTTCCGCGATCGGATCGAAGGCGGCGGCATTGGGCTCGCCGGCGGTGGCCACGAGGATGGACGGCGCGCCATCGAGCTCGCTCAGGCTGGCCTCCAGCTGATCGAGGTTCTCGCATCGCCTCACGGCGGAGCGGCCCACGCCCAGCAAGCCCAGTGACTTCCTCGCGCTCGGATGGATGTGGTCGGTGGTGAAGGCGGGAATCGGCGGGGCACCGCCGAGGCCGTCCTCGTCGATGTCGAGGCCGTGGCGCTCGGCCCACCAACTACGGGCGGCCGCGAGGCAGGTGAAGTTCGCCATCGTCCCGCCGGTCACGAGCACGCCGCTGAACTCGGGCGGCAGCTCGAACAGATCGCGCAGCCACTCGGTGGCGAGCGTCTCCATGCGGGCGCCGAGCGGCGACGCCGCCCACAGGCCGTTGTTCTGGTCGAGCGCCGAGGTGAGCCAGTCGGCGGCCAGGGCCGCGGGAGTGGTGCCGCCAATCACGAAGTGGAAGAAGCGGCCGCCGCTCGAGCGCGTGGCGAAGCGGTTGCCCATCTCGCCCAGTTCGCGCAGCGGCGCGAGCGATCCCTCGCCTCGCTCGGGAAGCTCCCCCGTGAGCGCCTGCACGCGCTCGTCGCTGCCCGGCGGCTGTACGGGGTCGTCGCCCACGCCCTTCACATAGCCGTGCGCGAGCTCGGCTGCGAGTTCAAGCGCCCGGTGCACCTCGCTCAGGTCGTGCAGGGGATCGGCCATGAGCCGATCCTAACCAGCGTGTCAGGAGCCGACGCCCGAGATGCGCTTGCCCTGCGCGCTGACGTAGGCGCGGAACTCGCGCTCGAACTGCGGCCACCAGAGAGGCTCGGGACCTCCCGGCCTTGGCCGCGGCCCGCGCCTGCCGCGCCGCGGCGGCCCGTCGTCCCCACCGCCCTCGTCCGGACCGTCGTTGCCGGAGATCCGAACCAGCGCCAGGGCCACGAACGCGAACCCGACTGCGAAAACGAAAAACATGAACAGCAAGGAATCCCTCCTGCCGACTTCTTTCACCGAATGCGCGCGCGGTAAACGCTCTATGTCTCGGGCTAGTGTGCGCAGCGGTGGGCGAATTGGCTGAAACCTGGGCGTTCGAGGCCGCGCTTCAGGACCGCTGCGCGGAGCGGCGGGAGTCGTTCGAATGGGGCACCGCGCTGTTTCGGCTCGACATGCCGCGCGTGCACGACCAGAACCTGCTGCGTCTGGAACGCGGCTTCGACAGTGTGACCGCGGACGAACTAGCGGCCGCCGCCGACCGCCTGCAGCGCCCGGCGGGCCTCTCGCACCGGAAGGTCCTGGTGCCGAACGAGGCCGCCGGGGAGCGGCTGTCGCCGGGGTTTGCGGAGCTGTCGTGGCGCCGGGCACGGCACGTGGTGATGGTCCACCGCGGCGACCCGCCGCCGCGGCCACCGCACGACGTCCGCGAGGTGCCGGCGGAGGCGCTGCGCGACCCACGGATCCGCGCCTTCGAGGAAGACCTCGGGCAGGGCGCGGCGGGGCAGGTGGCCGCGGCGCTCGAGCTCGCGGCGGCCGTCGCGGTGAGCTCGAGCTCTTTTGCCGTGGAGGCCGACGGGGCGCTCGTGTCCTGGTGCGTGATGTATCAGGAGGACGGCTTGGCCCAGATTGACGATGTCGTCACCGACCCGGGCTACCGCCAGCGGGGCTACGCGAAGGCGGTGGTGGCCGCCGCCACGCGGCGCTCGATCGAGTCACGCGACCGCGTCACCTTCCTCGTCGCGGACGATGAGGACTGGCCCAAGGAGATGTATGCCCGCCTCGGCTTCGAGCCGATTGGCAGGCGCTACGAGTTCACCCGCCTCTAGCGCTGCCGCTTGAAGTAGTGCCGCGCGAGCGCGAAAACGCGCAGCGCGGACCGCAGCACGCCGGTCGCCCTCGTGGCGGCCCGCATCAGCTCGCCCTCCCGCTTCATGTGGAGGCCGTAGAACACGTTCGCGAGGCCCTTCTCGCCATCCACGAGGAGCTCGGGGAACTCCGGCTTCGCCGACAGGGTGTCGGGCACGAGCACCCGCAGACCGCAGTCGCGGCTCGCCAGGAGCGCCGCCGTGTCGAGCTCCGGCTTCTGTGCCGACTCCACCAGCCCGGGAATCTCCTCCTCGAGGATCGGCAACTGGATGCGGCGCCTGATGTCGGCGCGCATGAGGTCCACCTTCACGTCGCGGATCTCGTCCGCGTAATGGCCCGCGAGCGCCTCCCGCCAGCTCTCCACGCGACCGTCGGGCGCCGCCGGCCCCGCATTCTCCGTCACCGGCATCCCGCGCGCCTCGTACGCCTCGAACGCGAGCCGGCGCGCCCGCTCGAGCTGGCCGCCGTCCGGGACCGCCACCTCCGCGAGGCGCGACGCGAGCGCGCGGGTGGCGGCTTCCGGGTTCGACCCGCCGACGAGGCGTCGCAGCTGCCGCTCGTCAAGCAGCGCGTCCACCACGCGGGCCGCGCCGTCCAGGCGTCCCCACATCCAGTCGTGAAGGCGCCAGCTCTCGCGCATGAAGCCGCCGAAGTGCCCGAGGTAAGCGCCGCCGAGCGGGGGCCGTGGCACGTCCGGCCGCTCGTCGACATCCGCGGGGAGCGGCCACTCACCGTCCGGCTGGATCGCCGTGAGCCGGTAGTCGACCTTGTGCTCGCGCGTATCGGCCGAGAGCGACTGCAGGCCCACCTGCACCGCCAGCGCGCGCTTCACCACCATCTCCCAGCCCCCCTCCGTGAGACCGCATGCGGCCCGCAGCGCGGCCGTCGGGTTCGCGCGGTCGCCCACGCGGGCCTCGATCGCCCGATGCCGCTCGCTCACTGCGCGCGCGAACTCCTCCATGGTGAGCGCACACACCTCCTTGTGCGCGTCCGTGAGCGGGCCGGAGCCGACGACGTCCGCGAGATCGTCGAGCACCCAGGCAAGCTGCGACAGGTGCTCGCGTGTCTCGATCAGGCGGGCCACGGTATCCCGCTCACCCGGCGTGAGCTCGAGCTCGCCGGCGAAATCCCGCAGCACGGCCCGCATCAGGCCGCGCGCCTGCTCCACCGCGCCGCGGACGGGCTCGATGCCCCAGCACCACCTCGCGGCGGTCGCACACCAGTCGGCGAGCGACCCGGTGGGCGGTGGCATGTCCGGGCCCAGCGCCTTCACCTCCGGGTTGCGCTCGCAGTAGACGGGGAAGACCTCGTCGGCGAGCGCGAACAGGTCGGGGCGGCCGTCCACGAGGAGCTTGAGGATGTCCTCGCGCCGGGTGCTCTGTCGGTGGAGGTCGGCGTCGATACGCTCCACGTCGTTGGCGAACGACACGTTCGAGGGCAGCGCCATGGCATGCGCCATCGCGCTGGCGAGACCGGGCGGCTTGTTGGGCGCCGGCGGGATGTCGGGGCGGGGAGTGCCGACCACGTACACGAGCATCCGGTCCACATCACGGGCGGACGGCGTGCGGTCGATCCCGCGCAGCACCGCGGAGAAGGGGGAGTTGTCCCACAGGCCGCCGTCGATCGCGTAGACGGCGGCGTGATCGTCCGCGCCATCGATCTGCGGCTCGATCTGCTCTCGGCCCGAGGGTGTGGTGAGCACGTCCGCCATCGGCGGCGTGGCGGTGAGCGGCGGCGCTCCGTCGGCGCGCGTGGTCGTGTAGTTCAGCGGCAGCTCGCTGGGCGCGAACGCGATCGGAAACGAGGACGTGGTCCGCGCGGCGCGGGCGAGGTACGCCGCCGTGTGCGCGCCGTCGAGATCACGCGGCGACGGCTCCGCCGGAAACGGCCATCCGCTCGGCTCCGCATCGCGCCCCACCGTTTTTCCGATGGCGCTCACGAGCTCCGGCCGCAGCAGGCGCTCCGCCGGGCGGTCCACGTGGCGGAAGGCCATCCACAGCCGGTGGTCGCGCGCGGGAACGCCGCAGCCGGTGTTGGTGTAGCCGTACGCGTCTGTGCCGGTGACCGTCAGCCTCACCTGGCGCGACACGCCCGGATCGAGGTCGGCCGGCGCGTTCTCCAGCTCCGCCAGCACGTTCGCGCAGCCCGCGAACAGCACGTCCGAGCTGAGCATCGAGGTGGGCTCGCCCTCGGTGACCAGCAGGTTGTCGAGCGATGCCAGCTGCCTCCAGGTGGAGCGGATGCTGTCAGGCCCCGCGCACTCGAGCGACTTGCCGTTGGCCACCGCATACGCGAGCAGCGCGCCGTTTATGCCCCCGGCGCTCGTGCCCGCGATCACGTCGGTGACCACCTCGGTGCGCAGCGCGTCGAGCAGCGACCTGTATGGCTCGATCTCCTGGCTGTCGGGCCGTGCGAAGGCGGAACGGAAGCGATCGATCTCCTTGGCCACCCCGCCCATCCACACTGCGAGACTCACGCCGCCGTTGAAAACGAGGGCCAGACGCAGTTCCTGGTACATCCCGCGGTCCTGCATAGAGCGACGCTAACGCCTCCGTACGATTGGCGCCGTGAATTCCGACTCGTTTTACGGTCGCGACCTCGCGTACGTGCACGACCAGGCGTTCGGCCACCTCGCACGAGCGGGCGGCGAGACGCTGCTGAGGCTGCTCGCGCGCCAGGGATTCGAGAGCGGCTTGGTGGTGGAGCTCGGCTCGGGGAGCGGGATCACCGCTCAACTGGTGACCGAGCACGGATACGACCTGTTCGGCGTGGAGGTATCGCCCGACCTGGTGGAGATAGCGCGCACTCGCGCGCCTCAGGCCACGTTCCTCAATGCCTCCCTGCTCGATGCCGAGCTACCTCCCTGCGTGGCGGTGGCAGCGATCGGCGAGTGCTTCAACTACGCGTTCGACGAGCGGGCGGGCGACGAGGCGCTCGGCGTCATCTTCCAGCGCGTCTTCGAGTCGCTCGAGCCGGGCGGGCTGTTCCTCTTCGACATCGCCGAGCCCGGTCGCGAGCGCGGCGGCCCGCGCCGGGACTGGAGCGAGGGGCCGGACTGGATGCTCTGCCTGGAGGCGTCCGAGGACCACGCGGCGCGCACGCTCGAGCGCCGCATCACGGTGTTCAGGCAGGTGGACGGCGGCTTCCGCCGCAGCGACGAGCTACACCGGCTGCGCCTCTACGAGGTGCAGGACGTGCTGAAGGGGCTCGAGGGCGCGGGCTTCGAGGCGCGCCAGCTCGGCGCGTACGGCAGCGCCGTGCACTTCGGCCGCGGCCATTCGGCCTTTCTCGCTACGCGCCGCTAGCCCAGTCGCGCTCGGCCTCGGCCTCCATCTTCGCGAGCCGCGTGTAGTAGTCCGGGAACTCGTTCAGATGGGCGAGGGCGATCTTGCCCGTGGTGATCTCGTCGTCGTCCGTCACATTGGTGGCCGGGTCGTGCGCGCCGTGTTCGAGCTCCACGTCCATGCCCATCCGGAACTGCTCGACGTCGAAAGGAGCGTTCGCCCAGTCGATGCCGATCTTCTCGCCCACCTCCCGCGCCTGGTCAGCGGTGAACTTCTGCTCGGAAGTCATCCGGTGAGTGCCTCCAGCACCACGTCGTCGTGAGTCTTCGGCGACACCTTCGGGAACACATGGCTGATTCTCCCACCGCCGTCGATCACGAAGGTCGCCCGCAGGTTGCCCCAGTACTTGCGCCCGTACATCGACTTCTCAGCCCACACGCCGTAGGCCTCAGCCACCTGGTGCTCCGAGTCGGAGAGCAGCGTGAAGGGCAGGTCGTACTTGTCGGCGAACCTGCGGAGCGCACCCGGCTCGTCAGGCGAGACGCCGAGCACCACCGCGCCGGCCGCCTCGTACTCCCCGCTGCGGTCGCGGATCCCACACGCCTGCGTGGTGCAGCCGGGCGTGTCGGCCTTCGGATAGAAGTAGAGAATCACCGTCCTGCCCTCGAAGTCGGACAGCTTGACGGTGTGGCCGTCCTGATTCTGCAGGGCGAAGTCTGGAGCGCGGTCTCCGGCGGCAATCATTTGAGCAACCTCGACAGGCGGCGGTCCTTCAGCACCCGCCCGCCCGTCTGCTCCGCGGGACAGTACGTGGTCACGTGGTCCTTGAAGAAGACGGCGCAGAGCGTCTCGCCGCAGCGCGGACAGGGCTCGCCCTGCTTGGCGTGCACCTTCAGCGGCATCGGCGCCTTGTCGGGCAGCGAGTCGCCCACCACCTCCTCGTAGTGGGCGAGCGTGCGGCCGAGAACGTCGTCGATCGCGCCGTGCAGGCGCGACACCTGTTCCTCGTCCAGTTGATTGCCCTGCGCGAAGGGCGAGAGCTCGGCCTCCCACAGGATCTCGTCCACCCAGGAGCGGCCGATCCCGGCGATCACGCGCTGGTCCCGCAGCAGCGGGTGGAGGTGGCGCGGCTGGTCGATCAGCTCGGCGAACTGGTCGAGTGGCGGAGCCGGCCAGGCCTCTGGGCCGAGCGTGGCAACCGCCTCGTCCTCGTCCACCTTCTCCGTGGGAAGCAGCTTGCCCCAGGCGCGCTGCTGCGTGCCGAACTCGCGAAGCCGCAGCTCGCGGCCGTCGTCGATGCGGACGAGGATGCGCGAGCGCTTGTCGCGCAGTGACGCCCGCTTGTCGAAGAGCTGGAGCCGCCCTGCCGACATCAGGTGGATGAGCAGCGAGAGGTCGCCGAACTCGACGATCGGCATCTTGCCGGCGCGCCGGACGCCGGTGATCTCGCGGCCGGCGAGAGCGTCGAGCGGCGGGTCGAACGTCTTCATCGTCACCATGCCGGGCGCGAGTGCCGACTCGACCGTGTGGCCGCTCAGCTCGCGGTTCAGGCGGCGGGCGGTGATCTCAACTTCGGGAAGTTCGGGCACAGCTTCAAGACTACGATGCGGTTCGTGAAAATCGCTGTTGCCGCAGACGAACGAACCGGCGTGGCCGACGCCGTGGTGGAGGAACTCCGCAAGCGCGGCCACGACCCGATCGTGCACGGCGCGCTGAACGATTCGGAGCGCGACGACTGGGCGTGGGCGAGCGAGGCCGCGGCTCGCGACGTGGCCGAGGGGCGCGCCGAGCAGGGCATCGTGTGCTGCTGGACCGGCACCGGAGCGTCGATCGCGGCGAACAAGGTGCCGGGGATCCGCGCCGCGCTGTGCGGCGACTCCGAGACGGCCGCCGGCGCGCGCAAGTGGAACGACGCCAACGTGCTCGCGCTGTCTCTGCGCACGACCAGCGAGGCGCTCCTCGAGGAGATCCTCGACGCGTGGTTCGAGGGAGCGCCGAGCGACGACGCGTCGGACGTGGACAACGTCCGCCATCTGGACGAGATCTAGAGCTTCAGGGTCACGTGCCTGGCCGGCGAGACGTTGCCGGCGCCGTCCACGGCAGTGATCGTGGCCGCGTACCTCACGCCCTTCTTGAGGCCGCGGTGCGTGAGCCTGAAGCTGTTCGACCCCCGCTTGCCGGACACGTGGAAGGTCTTCACGAGCTTGTGTGCCCTGCGCACCCTGATCGTGACCTTCGCGGGCTCCGACAGCGTGAACACGAGCTTCTTCGACCTCTCCCTTACGGCGCTGAAGGCGGGCGCGGTGGTGTCCACCACGGGCGGCGCTGGAGGCGGGGGTGGCGGCGGTCCGTTTCCGCCACCACCGCCTCCACCGCCGTCCGCTCCGCCTGGCGGGGGCGGGGGCGGGCAGACCCCGGTGCCCACCTGCACCTGACCGTGCATCGAGGCGTGCACGGAGCAGTGGTACTGGAAGCACCCGGAGGTGGGGAACACCACGGTGAACGTGTCCCCGACCGGGTGGCTGTGCGTGGGATTGGTCGCGTCAGAGTCGAAGGTCATCGCCGAGCCGGGGTCGGACGTGACCGAATGGTTCGTCCCGGGGCCGTCCCAACGCCATGTGACCGAGTCCCCCTCGGGGATGACGGTGGTGGACGTGCCGGAAGACGCGTCGGTGAACGAGAAGCTCTTGACGCTCACCGAGTGGTCATCCACGGCACGAGCGGCGCCTGCCAAGGTGAGGAGCCAGCAGGCGGCCGCTATCGCGACGGACCGGGCGCGTGGGGCCATTACCCGCAGAGACGCCCCCGCCCGCGCAGTTCTTCCCGCGAATTGAAAGGATTCCGCGCTCCCAATGGCGTCGCTCGAGATCGTCGACACCCCGGCCCAGGCAGCCGAGCAGGAGCTGCCGCCGCTCATCGTCCGAGATCCGCTCGAGGCCTTCCTGGACGAGCATGGACTTGGCAGCGGGCCAGTGGAAGCCGAGCGGATCGGCGAAGGCCACTCGAACGTGACGTATCTGATCCGGCGCAGCGAGGCAACCTTCGTGCTGCGCCGCCCGCCCCGCCCGCCGCTGCCGCCGTCCGCGCATGACGTGCTGCGCGAGGCGCGTCTCCTGCGGGCCGTGGAGGGCCGCATTCGCACCCCGCGCGTGCTCGCGGCGAGCGATGACGAGTCGATCCTCGGCGTGCCGTTCTACGTGATGGAGTTCATGCGCGGCACGGTGATCACGAACACGATCCCGCCCGCCCTGGACAACCCTGAAGGCCGCGCGCAGATCGCCGACGAGCTGATCCGCGCACTCGCGGAGGTGCACGCGCTCGACTGGCGCGACTGCGGCCTCGAGGGCTTCGGCAAGCCCACCGGCTATCTCGACCGCCAGCTGCGCCGCTTCACCGGGCTGTGGGAGCACAACAAGACGCGCGAGCTGCCACTCGTCGAGGAGCTGTACCAGTGGCTCGCGGAGAACAAGCCGGAGTCGCCCGAGGCGACGATCGTCCATGGCGACTTCCGCCTCGGCAACACGATGTTCGCCGACGCCGCGCCGGCGCAGCTCGTGGCGATCTTCGACTGGGAGATGGCCACGATCGGCGATCCGCTCGCCGACATCGGCTACATGACGGCCACCTGGTCGGAGCGCGACGACCCGACTGGCACGATGTTCGACCTCACCACCGTCACGCACGGCGAGGGCTTCCCGACCCGGGACGAGCTCGTGGCCCGCTACGCGGAGCTCTCCGGCCGCTCGGTGTCCGACCTGCGCTGGTACCAGGCGCTCGCGCTCTGGAAGGCGGCGGTGTTCATGGAGGGCAACTACAAGCGCTTCATGATGGGCACGACCGACGACGAGTACCTGAAGCTGTTCGACAAGGGCGTGCCGATGCTGGCCGAGGCGGCGCTCGGGATCACCGAGCGCCCGCCGCCCGCCTCGTGAAGGGCCTCCTCACCGACTTCGGCGGCGTTCTCACCACAAACGTCTTCGAATCCTTCAAGGCGTTCTGCGCTGCCGAGGGATTGCCGGCAGACACCGTCAAGCGCACCTTCCGCGACAACCCCGAGGCGCTGGCCGAGCTGCGCGCGCTCGAGCGCGGCGACCTCACGGTGGAGGAGTTCGAGCCGCGCTTCGCGCCACACCTCGGTGTGACGCGGACCGAGGGGCTCGTTGAGCGACTGTTCGCCGGGGTGGGTCCCGACGAGCCGATGATCGAGGCCATGCGCCGCGCGCACGACGCCGGCATCCGCACCGCCGTGATCTCCAATTCGTGGGGCGGCACGAGCTATGACGTGGCCGACTGGCGCTCGATCTTCGACGAGATCGTGATCTCCGGCGAGGTGGGGCTCCACAAGCCGAGCCCGGAGATCTTCGAGCTCACTCTCACGAAGCTCGACCTGCCCGCAAGCGAGTGCGTCTTCGTGGACGACCTGCGCGAGAACATCGACGGCGCCGAGGCAGTCGGAATCACCGGCATCCTCCATCGCGGCGCCGACTCAACGCTGCCCGAACTCGAGCGACTCCTCGGCCTCGAGCTGCGCTGACCACCTCCTCCGCGCGCGCTACCGACTTAGACAAAGCGATTGACTGGGGGTCAATTCGTTTGACTGGGGGTCAATTCGTTTGACGGGTGGTCAATTTTTTTGTCTGAGTCGGTAGCCAACGCGCAGAGGGATGCGGACGACCCATGGGTCATGTACTACGTCGTTCGCACGGGCGTGCCCTTCTCGCTCGAGCGGGCGATGGCGTCCGCGGGCGCGGCGGCCGTGGGCTGCGTGGAGCGCTTCGGCCCGTTCGAGGAGTGGCACGATCGGCCGCGCAAGGTGGCGCTCAGGGCTGACGAGGCGGACTTCGTTCGGGTGCGCGACGAGGAGCCCTGCGCCGTCCAGCAGGACGTGCTCCTCTGCCTGCCACCACGCCGCCGGTCCGACCGCTCATCGCTGCTGGAAGCGCTCAAGCCCTTCACGGACGCTCCACGGCCGAAGGAAGAGGAGCAGGACGAGCGCGAGCCGGCGATGACCTACGTGATCCAGCCCGGCGTGATGCGCACGGCGGGCAAGGCGATGGCGCAGGCGGGGCACGCGTCGCTCATGTGCGTCGAGCAGTTCGGCACCCGGCACCGGGACCGCTTCGACGAATGGCGCGCGGCCGGCCGCCCCGGCGAGCTGCTCAGCGAGGGCTGGGACGAGTTCCGCGACCACCCCGAGGGGGTCGTGGTCAGCGATGCCGGGCACACGCAGGTGGCGCCCGGCACCGAAACCGTGATTGCGTTGGTGCCTAGCCCTCGAGGGTCGCGTCGAGCGTGATCTCGACGTTGCCCTTCAGCGCGCCCGACACCGGGCAGCCGTCCTTGGCCGCGTTGGCCGCCTCCTGAAAGGCGGACTCGTCGATCCCGGGCACGCGGCCGCGCACGGTCAGCGCCATGGTCGAGATGCGCGGACCGCCCTCGGTCTCGAAGGTGGCCGTGGCGCTCACCTCCACGCGCTCGGGCGTGTGTCCGCCCTCGGCGAGCGTGTGCGAGAAGGCCATCGCGTAGCAGGCGGCATGGGCCGCCGCGATCAGCTCCTCGGGAGAGGTCTTCCCGGCCGAGCGCGAGGTGCGCGACGCCCAGGTGACGTCCTGCTCGTCGAACGCTCCGCTGCCGGGTGCAACGCGACCGCCCCCATGGGCGAGGTCGCCTTCCCAGACCGCGTTTGCCGTGCTCTCAGCCGCCATTCTTCTTCCTCCCCTTGCGCCCGAACATCAATTCCATCGCCTTGCCGAGCATCTTCGCCTTGCCCGCCGTGTAGGGGAACATCGTCGGCTCCTTGCTCGCGGCCAAGCGCGTGACCAGGATCGTCTGGGTCCGGCAGTACTTGCGAATGCCGGGTGCGCCGTGGCGGGCGCCCATGCCCGACTCCTTGGCGCCGGCGAACGGTGCCTCCTGCGCGAGGTAGTTCGTGAGCGCATCGTTCACGCACGTCGCTCCCGCCTCGATCTGGCGCGCAACCCGCTCGCCCTTGTCCACGTCGCGCGTGAAGACGCTCGAGTCGAGGCCGTAGGGCGAGTCGTTGGCTAGGCGGATCGCCTCGTCCTCGTCGCGCACCTTCATGATGGGAAGCGTCGGGCCGAAGGTCTCCTCCGTCATGCACGCCATCGTGTGGTCCACGTCCACGAGCACGGTGGGCTCATAGAAGAGGCCCGGGCCCTCGCCGCGCTTGCCGCCGGTGAGCACCTTGGCGCCCTTGTCCACGGCGTCCTTCACGTGGCGCTCCACCACGTCGAGCTGTGAGGGGAAGGTCATGGCGCCCACGTCCACGGCGCCCGGCGCGGCGGGCACGCCCTGCCGCAGCGCGCTCACCTTGTCCACGACCTTCGAGACGAACTCGTCGTAGACCGGCTCCTCCACGTACACACGCTCCACCGAGATGCAGATCTGGCCGCTGTTGGACATCGCCCACTGCACCGCGGTATTGGCCGCGCGCTCCACGTCCGCGTCGCGCAGCACGATCATCGGGTCCTTGCCGCCGAGCTCGAGGGACACCGGGGTGATCCGCTCGGCCGCCTGGGCGAGGATCTTCTTCCCCACCTCGGTGGAGCCCGTGAACATGATCATGTCCGCGTGCTTCACCACCTCGGCGCCCGTGCCACCGGTGCCGGTTGCGATGGTGAAGACGTCCTCGGGGCCGCCGGCGGCCCGGAAGCCCTCGGCCATCAGCATCGACGTGAGCGGGGTCACACTGCTGGGCTTGAGCACCACGCTGTTGCCGGCCACGAGCGCCGGAATCGCGTCACCGAAGTTGTTCGTGAGCGGGTAGTTCCAGGGTCCGATCACGCCCACCACGCCGTACGGGCGGTAGCGGGTGATCACCTTCTTGCCGAGCAGGAGCGGCGAGTGCGTGCGGATGCGCTCGTCCGCCAGGTACTTGGGCCCCTTCTTCGCCCAGAAGCCGAGCGAGTCGCACACGTAGAACACCTCGGTGAGGATCGCCTCGTCCGGCGGCTTGCCGTTCTCCTCGGAGATCGTCTGGGCGATACGGTCGCGGTTCTCCACCACCCAGCGGCGCATCTCGTACATCACCTTGGCGCGGCCGTCGAAGCCGAGCGCCTCCCAAGCCGGCTGCGCGGCGCGGGCGCGCGCCACGAGATCGCGGACGCCGCCGGCGTCGAGATTGGGCACGCTCGCGATCGTCTCGCCGGTGGCGGGATTCTCGACCTGGAATGTGGCTTCGCTCGCCGGTGTTGCCTCAACTATGGCCATGGGCTCCTCCTAGGAGTCGAGCTCGATCCGCTCGATCTTCGCATCTTCGAGTGGCTTGTCGCGGGCATCGGTGGGCTGGCCCTCGATCGCGTCGACGGTCTCCATGCCGGAGACCACCTTGCCGAACACCGTGTGCTTGCCGTCGAGCCACGGGGCCTCGGCGGTGGTGACGATGAAGAACTGCGAGCCGTTGGTGTTAGGCCCGGCGTTGGCCATGGCGAGCGCGCCGCGGACGATCTTGTGGTCGTTGAATTCGTCCTCGAACGTGTAGCCGGGGCCACCCGTGCCGGTGCCGGTGGGATCGCCGCCCTGGATCATGAAGTCGCGGATCACGCGGTGGAAGATCACGCCGTCGTAGAAGCCGTCGCCCGCGAGCTTGCGGAAGTTCTCGACCGTCTTGGGCGCGTCGTCGTCGTGGAGCTGGACCTCGATGGGCCCATGGTTCGTGTGGATCGTCGCCTGGCTCATCTCTTGGCTACCTCCAGCCGCAATTTGGTTCCCCGGACGGCGCTCCCGGTGACCTTGTCGATTACCTCGCCCGCGCGCGCCGCGGGTACCTCTACGAAGCTGAAGCGCTCGAGCACGCGCACGTTGCGGATGTCCTCGCCCTCGAGGCGCGAGTTGTCCACGATCGCCTGGATCACGTCCGCCGGCTCGATGCCCTGCGCGCGCCCGCCGAGCACGATCAGCTTCACGCACTCGTCCGTGGTCGCCTTGCGTGGCTTCGTGTGACGCGGCCGGCGGGTCTCCCGGTCGCCGTTGACGGTCACGGCCGGCTTCTCGGACCAGGGATGGATCGTCGTCTTGGCGTGCTTCTCGATCGCCTCGAGCTCGCGGCGCTGCTTTGGCGTGATGAGCGTGATGGCCCGGCCGGAACGGCCCACACGTCCCGTTCGCCCGATCCGGTGGACGTAGACGTCAGGCGAGTTCGGAATGTCGTAGTTCACGACGTGCGTGACGCCGGAGATATCCAGGCCGCGGGCCGCCACATCGGTGGCCACCAGCAGCCGCTCGCGACCGCCCTTGAAGGCGATCATCACCCCGTCGCGCGACCCCTGTGACATGTCCCCGTGGAGCGCCCTCACCCGCAGGCCGAGATCGTCGAGGCGGCGCGCGAGCCGGTCCACACCGATCTTCGTGCGGGCGAAGATGATCGCCTGCTCGGGGTTCTCAGCCTTCAACACGCGCGCGAGGGCGTCGGGCTTCTCGCGGTCGGACACCTCGACGTACGACTGGTCGACGGTGTCGATCGTGAGCTGCGCCGCGCGCACCTTGATCGTGATCGGATCGAACATGCGCTTCTCGGCGAGCTGCTTGATCTCGGGCGGCATCGTGGCGGAGAAGAGGGCGGTCTGACGCCCGGAGGGAGCGCGCGAGAGGATCCATTCCACGTCCTCGAAGAAGCCGAGGTCGAGCATCTCGTCCGCCTCGTCGAGCACCACGTAGCGGGTGTCGGTGAGCATCAGCTCGTGCCGGTTCATCAGGTCCTTCACGCGGCCGACCGTGCCCACCACCACCTGCGCACCCTGCTTGAGCTGGGCCACCTGGTTGCGAATCGGCGCGCCGCCGAACACCGCCACCACCTCGATGCCGCGGCGCTGACCGTACGCGCGCAGCGCCTGCGTCACCTGGATGCAGAGCTCGCGCGTGGGTGTGAGGACGAGTGCCTGCACCTCGTCGACATCGGTGTCGATGTAGTCGAGCAGCGGCAGCCCGAACGCGGCGGTCTTGCCGGTGCCCGTCTGCGCCTGGCCGATCACATCGTGGCCCTGAAGCAGCTCGGGAATCGCCTGTTCCTGGATCG
This sequence comes from Thermoleophilaceae bacterium, assembly GCA_036378175.1. Classification (GTDB taxonomy): domain Bacteria; phylum Actinomycetota; class Thermoleophilia; order Solirubrobacterales; family Thermoleophilaceae; genus JAICJR01. The sequence goes on along the minus strand of DASUWY010000036.1, from coordinate 13,812 downwards.
GAGTGGGCGACTCGTACCCGAGGTGATGCAGGGCTTCAAGCAGGGGCTGAGACAGCCCTAGGTCGGCAAAGGACGGCATTGGGGACTGGAATCTAGTAAGTCAGAGGCTGGGATCGATCAGCAGCTTGCCGCTCGTGCGCCGCGCGGCAAGGTCCTCATGGGCGCGGCGCACGTCGGAGAGCGCGTACGTCTCGCCCACCAGCGGCTTGAGCTCGCCGCGCGCCGCGCGCGCGAAGAGATCCTCGAGCGGCTCGCGCATCATGTCCTCGCGTCCCAGGCAGTGCATGAGCCAGAAGCCGACGATGGACTGGCTGCCGCGCATCAGCGCGCCGCTGCGCACGGTGTTCTGCTCGCGACTCGCGATGCCGTAGGTGACGAGCCGGCCGAACGGCGCGAGCACGCTCAGGCACTCGTCGAAGACTTTCCCGCCCGCCATCTCGAGCACCACGTCCACCCGGCGGCCGCCGTTGACCTCGCGGATGGCGGCGCCCAGCTCGTCGAGGCCCGGGTCGAGCGCCGCATCCGCCCCCAGCGCCAGCGCCTGCTCGCGCTTCTCGTGAGAGGACGCCGTTGCGATCACCCGTCCGGCGCCAAACGGCTTCCCAAGCTGCACCGCCAGATTGCCCACACCACCCGAGGCAGCGATCACAACCACGCTCTCGCCCGGCCGGATCCGCGCCGACGTGCGATACAGGTGCCACGCCGTGAGCCCCTGGACGAGCAGCGCGAGGGCCACGCCATCGTCCACCCCGTCCGGAATCGGGAAGCACTGCGACGCAGGCGCCACCGCGTACTCCGCGTAGCCGCCGGTGCCTGTCATCGCCACCACGCGCTGCCCGTCCGGCAGCGTCCCCGCCACCTCGGTGCCCGGAACGAGCGGCAGCTCGAACGTCGCCAGATACGAGTTCTCTCGCTGGTGCGTGTCCGCGAAGTTGATGCCGGCGCGGCTCACGTGAAGGAGCACCTCGCCGTCGCCCGGCTCGGGCACAGGCAGATCGGCGAGCTGCATCACCTCGGGGCCCCCGAATTCCGCGATCTGAATGGCACGCATGCGGGCGGCAGGTTAGTCTCCCCGGCCGTTATGAGCCTGGTTGTGGTGGGATCGATCGCCTTCGATGCGGTGAAGACCCCGTTTGGCGAGCGGGACAGGATGCTCGGCGGCTCTGCCGTGCACTTCTCGCTTGCCGCGAGCTTCTTCACCGACGTGCGCGTGGTGGGGCCGGTGGGCGACGACTTCGGCGACGCCGAGTACGAGGTGCTCCACTCGCGCGGCGTGAACACCGAGGACATCGAACGCGTGGAGGGCGGTCAGACCTTCTTCTGGCGCGGCCGCTACGAGTACGACCTCAACACCGCCCACACCGAGGACACCCAGCTGGGCGTCTTCGGCGAGTTCGATCCGAAGCTGTCCGAGGCATCGCGGTCGGCGGGCACGCTCTTCCTGGCGAACATCCAGCCCGACCTCCAGCGCAGGGTGCGGGAGCTGTGCGATGGCGCGCAGATGGCAGGCCTCGACTCAATGAACCTCTGGATCGATACCGCGCGCGACTCGCTCGTGCAGACCATCGGCGTGGTGGACCTCGTGTTCATGAACGACGCCGAGATCCGCATGCTCACGGAGGAGCCGAACCTCGTGCGCGCCGCGCGCAAGGTCATGGACATGGGGCCGCGCGTGGTGATCGCGAAGCAAGGCGAGTACGGCGCCGCGCTGTTCACCGAGAGCGGGTTCTTCGCCCTGCCTGCATATCCGCTCGAGACGGTGATCGACCCCACCGGCGCGGGCGACTCGTTCGCGGGCGGCTTCCTCGGCTACCTGGCGTCGCAGGGCGAGGGTGCCGCGGAGGACGACAGCGAGCTCCGGCGCGCCATGACGTACGGCTCCACACTCGCCTCTTTCAACGTCGAGGAGTTCGGCACGGAGCGCGTGAGCCGCCTCACGCGCGAAGAGATCGACGAGCGTTTCGACGAGTTCCGCCACATCACGGCGATCGAGGGCATCCCCACCCGTTAGTCAGCCCTCGTACCGCGCTCGCCAGGTGCATGGTTGCGCGCTTGCAACGAGGGGTACGATGCATGGGATGTCCGGGGGAGCGTGGATGTTCATATGGATGATGCTCGTCCTGAAGATCCCGATCGCGGCGCTGCTCTACCTCGTCTGGTGGGCCGCCCGGCAGGAGGTCGAGCCGACCCACGGCGGGAACGGCGGGGGTAACGACCGCCACCCGCACAGGCCGAGCCGCCGTCCCCGCCCGCGGCCACCGCGCCGTGGCCCGCACGCCGATCCCCCGCCGCGCGCTCCGCAGCGGATGCGCGCCCGCGGGCGACGCCTCTCCCCGTCCCACGACTGAGATACGCTCCCGCGCGCATGCTCGTCACCGGGAGCTTCGACTACTTCTATCTGACCGGCGCCCTCGGCGTGATCTTCGCGCTGACCATCTCGATCCTCGGGCTGCTCAGCAACAAGTTCCCCGGCAAGGCGCTGCCGCTCCTGATGGTGATCTCGGTCCTGCTCTTCGCAGCGGGAATCGTCGGCGCGGCAGCGGGCGCGAAGTACAAGTCCGGCGAGCGGCACGGCCCTCCCAAGGGCACTCCCGTGGCCGGGCACAAGGGCGGCTAGAACCCCTACAGCGCCGGGGCGCCGTCATTCGCAACAATCTGATCTCACGAGATCGGATCGACAGGAGACGCCATGCCCGATGAGCAGACACAAGACGCAAGCGGCGATGGCGGAGTAGCCACCGCCCGGGAGACCCTCTCGGTCACCGACAACCGCACCGGCAAGAGCTACGAGCTCGAGATCAAGAACGGCACGATCCGCGCGATGGACCTGCGCGGCATCAAGGTGAACGAGGACGACTTCGGCCTGATGTCGTTCGACCCGGCCTTCACCAACACCGCCTCCTGCGAGAGCGAGATCACGTTCATCGACGGCGAGGCCGGCGTGCTCGAGTACCGCGGCTACTCGATCGAGGATCTCTGCGACAACGCCACCTACCTCGAGGTGGCCTACCTGCTCATCCACGGCGAGTTGCCGAGCCGCGACGAGCTCGACAGCTGGGTCCACGAGATCACCCACCACACCTACGTCCACGAGAACGTGAAGAAGTTCATGGAGGGCTTCCGCCACGACGCCCACCCGATGGGGATGCTTCTCGGCACCGTCGGCGCGCTATCCACGTTCTATCCGGGGGCCAAGAACATCACCGACCCGGACGAGCGCCACATCGCGGCCATCCGGCTGATCGCCAAGATGCCGACGCTGGCCGCGTTCGCCTACCGGCACCAGCTCGGGCTTCCCTACGTCTATCCGGACAACGACCTGAGCTACCCCGGCAACTTCCTCTCGATGATGTACAAGATGACCGAGATCCGGTACGAGCCGGACCCGCGTCTGGAGCGCGCGCTCGACGTGCTGTGGATCCTGCACGCCGACCACGAGCAGAACTGCTCCACCAACGCGGTGCGCGGCGTGGGCTCGTCCCAGGTGGACCCGTACTCAGCGGTGGCCGGCGGTGTGGCCGCCCTCTACGGTCCCCTTCATGGCGGCGCCAACGAGGCGGCCGTGAAGATGCTCGAGCGCATCGGCAGCGTGGACAACATCCCGGACTTCCTCAAGCGGGTGAAGGACCGCGAGGAGAAGCTCATGGGCTTTGGTCATCGCGTGTACAAGAACTACGACCCGCGCGCCCGGATCATCAAGAAGAACGTGGAAGAGGTGTTCGAGGTCACCGGGATGAACCCGAAGCTCGAGATCGCCGTGGAGCTCGAGAAGCAGGCGCTCGACGACGACTATTTCCACGAGCGCAAGCTCTACCCGAACGTCGACTTCTACTCGGGCCTGATCTACGAGGCGCTCGGCCTGCCGTACGAGATGTTCACGGTGATGTTCGCGATCCCGCGCACGTCCGGCTGGGTGTCCCAGTGGCTCGAGATGGTTGAGGACAAGGACACGAAGATCGCCCGCCCGCGCCAGGTGTACACGGGTCAGCGCGAGCGCGAGTTCGTGCCGATGGACAAGCGGGGCTAGCGCGAGTAGTCGTAGAAGCCGCGGCCGGACTTGCGGCCGAGCAGATTCGCCTCCACCATCCGGTTGAGCAGCGCCGGCGCGACGGCCGCCGGATCGCGGAACTCCTCGTACAGCGATTCGGCCACGGCCTGCAGCGTGTCGAGCCCGATCAGGTCGGCGAGCGCGAGCGGGCCCAGCGGGTGCGCGCAGCCCAGCACCATCCCGTGGTCGATGTCCTCCTTGGACGCGAAGCCTGACTCGTACATGCGGATCGCTGAAAGCAGGTAGGGAATCAGCAGCGCGTTGACGATGAAGCCGGCGCGGTCCTGCGAGTCGATGCACGTCTTGCCGAGCGTGTCCTCCGCGAAGCCCCGCGCTCTCTCGATGGTGTCGGCCGACGTCATGATCGAGCGCACCAGCTCCACGAGCGGGAGCACCGGCACCGGGTTGAAGAAGTGCATGCCGAGCACCCGCTCGGGTCGCGTGGTCTCGGCAGCGAGCTTCATGATCGGAACCGACGACGTGTTGCTCGCGAGAAAGCGCGCGTCGGGGAGCAGCTGGTCGAGCTTGCGGAACACGTCGCGCTTGGCGGGCTCGGACTCGATGATCGCCTCGATCGCGACGTCGGATCCCTCCACGTCCTCGAGCGCGGCGGTGTAGACAACGCGTTCGCTTGCGGCGCGGCGCTCGGCTTCGTCCATCTTGCCGGCGCGGAGGCCGCGGTCCAGCGAGCGCTCGATCCGCTCACGCGCACGCGACGCGTGTTCCTCGTCGGACTCCACCACGGTTACGTCGAGCCCCGCGCGGGCACACACCTCCGAGATGCCCGACCCCATCAAGCCGCCGCCGATCACGCTCACACGCATTGGTCTCCTTCCTCAGGCTTCGGGTGGAGGCTAACCTGAAGTAATGGAGCCGCTGGTAGACGGTCACGGGCGCCGCATCTCGGACCTCCGGGTCTCGGTCACCGATCGCTGCAACTTCCGCTGCCAGTACTGCATGCCCGCCGACGGGTTGCCCTGGCTCGAGCGCTCCGAGGTGCTCTCGTTCGAGGAGATCGAGCGGGTGGTGCGGCTCATGGTGGGCATGGGGATCGAGGACGTGCGCCTCACCGGCGGCGAGCCGCTCGTGCGGCGCGACTTCCCGCGGCTCGTGGGAATGCTCTCCGCGGTCGAGGGCCTGAAGGACCTGTCGCTCACCACGAACGGCTATCTCCTCGAGCGCGACGCCGCGGCGCTCGTGGATGCGGGCATCTCGCGCGTGAACGTGTCGATCGACTCGCTGCAGCGCGACCGCTTCTTCCACATCACGAGGCGCGACTCGCTGCCCCAGGTGCTGCGCGGCCTCGAGGAGCTGGCGAAGCACCCGGAGGTGCATCCCATCAAGGTGAACGCGGTGGCCATGCGCGGCTTCACCGAGGAGGAGGCGATCCCGTTCGCGGAGTTCGCGCGCTCGACCGCCTTCCAGGTGCGCTTCATCGAGTTCATGCCGCTCGACGCCGACCAGAACTGGACGCCCGACTCGGTGCTCACCGGCGAGGAGCTTCGTCAGATCATCCACAGCGTTTATCCGATCGAGGAGCTGCCACGCGAACCGTCCGCCACCGCGCGGGTGTTCCGCTTCGCGGACGGCAACGGCGAGATCGGCTTCATCAACCCGGTGTCCGAGCCCTTCTGCGCCGACTGCAACCGGGTGCGCATCACGGCGGAGGGCAAGCTCCGCACCTGCCTCTTCTCGCTGCACGAGACGGACCTTCGCGAGCCGCTCCGGGCCGGCGCGTCCGAGGCCGAGCTCGAGAAGATCATCCGCGACGCCGTGTGGCGCAAGGAGCTCAAGCACCACGTGGGCGAGGCCGGCTTCCGCCAGCCGCCGCGCACGATGAGCGCGATCGGCGGTTGAGCTCCTACCGCCTGGTCGTTCGCAGCGGGGCCAAGGTCGAGCGCGCGAAGCTCGGCTCGCTCGACGAGGCTCTCTCCTCCCTCGAGGCCCGGGCGCGCGAGCTGTCGGACGGCGCGAATGCAAAGACGGTGGACGCGAAGATCCGCAAGTTCGACCCGATCCAGCAGGTTGTGGGGCGCGTGGAGCTCGCCGGTCCGTCGCGCCTCCGTGCGGGGGTGGACGTGCGCGGCGACGGCTCGATGGAGAGCTACACCGGCCGCGTACGGCGCAAGCTCATCGAGGAGCGCCCCGGCGAGAGCCCGTTCGACGCGCTGCGGAGAGCCCTCAGCGCGCGCTAGCGGCCGCGACGCTTGCGGCGCTCGATCTCCCGCACATACGACGCCACCGTTGCGCCGACCGAGCCCACCAGGCAGCCGATCGCGATCAGCACGGCGCCGATCGGCTCGTTCCGCATGAACAGTTCCCAGGAGCCCTGGGTCACCAGAGCCAGAGACGTCAGAAGAACGAGCGGTCCAAACATGTGCGAGACGAGGCTCGGGCGGGCCGGCCTGAGCACTCCCGTCTAGTACACACCCGAGCCCCCGGCCCCGTCAAGCCCCGCTATAAACGGGACCGATGGAGGACCGCTGGCTGGTCAAGCTCCCCGCCGACGCGGAGCCGCCGTTCACGGTGTTCGTGAACGGTGTCCGCCAGACCGAGGGCAGCGACTACACGGTGCAGAAGCACCACCTGGTGTTCACCAAACCGCTGGCCAAAGAGGGCCGGCTGGGCTTCTGGCGCTGGCTGCTGATGTTCCTCTCGATCGCCGGCACGTATCGCAGGAACGACTCGGTTGATGTTCAATATGAAGTGCAGGGCGTCACAAGGGTGGCCACTGGACTCGACATCGAGGGTCCGAGCCGGTTGCCGTGACCTACGCTTGGGTGACCGGTGACTGGTGACTGGTCACCAGCGCTCACCACCAGTCACCAGTCACCGGTCACCATGAGAATCGACCACCTTCTCGAAGAGCAACGGCCCGTCTTCTCGTTCGAGTTCTTCCCTCCCCAGACGGACGAGGGGATGGAGCAGCTCAAGCGCACGCTGTGGGAGCTGAAGGACGACCAGCCTGGCTACGTGTCGGTCACATACGGCGCCGCCGGCACCACGCGCGACCGCACCGTGGAGATCACGAAGTGGATCAAGCAGGAGCTCGGCATCGAGGCGATGGCGCACCTGAGCTGCGTGGGCGAGCCGGTGGAGCGGCTGCGGGAGATCCTCGACGGGATCGAGGCGGCGGGCATCGAGAACGTGCTCGCGCTACGCGGCGATCCGCCGCGAGGCGAGACCGAATGGACGCCGCACCCCGGCGGCCTGCGCTATTCCACCGAGCTCGCGAAGCTGATCTCGGACAACTACGACTTCGCGATCGGCGCCGCATGCTTCCCGGAGGTGCACCCGGAGGCGCCGGACATGGCGCACGACATCCACTTCCTCAAGCAGAAGGTGGAGGCCGGGGTTGGCTTCCTCATCACGCAGCTCTTCTACGACAACGAGCTGTACTTCCGCTTCGTGGAGGAGGCGCGCGCCGCCAGCATCACCGTGCCGATCATCCCGGGGATCATGCCCGTGACGAATTTCGGGCAGATCAAGCGCATCACGCAGATGTGCAGGGCCACCCTGCCGGAGACGTTCGAGTGCGAGCTGGCCGAGCGTGCCGAGGATCCCGAGGCCGTGGCGGAGCTGGGCGTGGCGTACGCCGCGCTGCAGTGCAGCGACCTGCTCGCGCGCGGCGCGCCGGGCATCCACTTCTACACGCTCAACCGCTCGCCGGCCACGCGCGCGATCCTCGCCGCGCTCCGCGCCGCGCACCCGTGGGACCGCGTGGCCGAGCCCGTGTAGTGGCGCTGAAGCTCGGCCTCTTCGTCAATCCCTCCGCAGACTCGTATGGCGATGCTGTCGCCATGGTCGCCGCCGCCGAGGACGGCGGACTCGACCTGATCGGGATCCAGGACCACCCGTACCAGCGCCGCTTCCTCGACACCTTCCAGCTGATCGGCGATCTGCTCGCGCGTACCGAGCGCCTGAGCTTCTTTCCCGACGTGGCGAACCTGCCGCTCCGCCACCCCGCGATGCTCGCGAAGCAGGCGGCGTCGCTCGACGTGATGAGCGGCGGCCGCTTCGAGCTCGGGCTCGGCGCCGGCGCACTCGCCGACCGCGTGGCCACGATGGGTGGTCCCCGGCGCACACCGGGAGAGGCGGTTGACGCGCTCGAGGAGGCCATCTCGATCCTGCGCGCCGGCTGGAGTGGCGAGGAGCGAGTGGATTTCCAGGGGGAGCACTACCCGCTCAGCGGATGGGAGCCCGGGCCGCCGCCCGCGCACCGGATCTCGATCTGGCTCGGCGCCTACAAGCCGCGGATGCTGCGGCTCACCGGCCGCCTGGCGGACGGCTGGGTTCCATCGCTCGGCTACATGAAGCCGGACGCGGTGGAGGAGGCGCGGGGGCGCATCGACGAGGCGGCCGAGAAGGCGGGGCGCGATCCGGCTGACGTGCTCGGGATCTACAACGTGAGCGGCGAGCTCACCGATGGCGCGCGCGGCGAAGGGCCACTCGACGGGCCGCCGGAGCATTGGGTGGAGACGCTCGCGGGCTGGGCGGAGCGGCTGCGACTCAGCGCGATCATCCTGCCGGCGCAAAGCGTGGAGCAGGTGGAGCGGCTCGTGGCTGACGTGGTGCCCGGACTACGCGGCTAGCCAGCGCTCCGGGTCCGCGTCCACCTTCTCCACCTCGCCGAGCTTCTCGAGGTGGCGGAGGTAGCAGAGGGTCTCGGACAGTCCCCAGTTCACCATCATCGGCGTGAGCTCCACGTCCTCGCCAAGCAGGTAGGGAACGATCTCGAAGGGCGTGCGCTTCTCGTCCGCGATCGCCGCCCGCACGCGCTCCACGCGCTCGGCCACCGTGGTCCGGTTCGCCTCGAGGTGGCCGCGGACGTCGCGGAACGGCCGACCGTGGCCGGCCAGGCAGAGCTGGGCGTCGAGCTCGTCCACGACTTCGAGGCTCGAGAGGAACTCGCCGGTGGGATCGGGCGTCCAGCCGTAGTCGTAGTAGAGGGAGACGCGGCCGAGCAGATGGTCGCCCGAGATCAGTAGCTGCCTCTCCGGCTGGTGCAGGACCACATGCGAGGGCGCGTGGCCCGGCGTGTAGTGGACGTCCCAGGCTCCGAGGTCCGTCTCCACCGTCACGCCGGGGACGAGGTCACGGTCCGGCATCACGATCTTCACGATCCCGAAGCCCTCGTCCTTGCGGGCCGCCTGATACTCGCGCAGCGCCTGCTCGGGCACCCCGCTCTGGCGCGCAACCTCGATGCGCCGCTCGAGGGCGCGCTCCGGGTCCTGCGCAGCGCGCGTCATGTGCTCGTGGCGCGGGTGCATCCACAGCTCGCAGCCGGAGGCCTCCATGATCGGCGCGGCCAGCCCGTAGTGATCCGAGTGCGCGTGCGTGCACACGAGCAGGCGGACGTGCTCGAGCGAGAGCCGGGCCTGGTCGAGCGCCTGCTCGAGCCGCCCGAGGCCACCCGGCTCCGCGAGCCCCGTGTCCACCAGCACCACGCCGCTGCCCGACGCGATCGCGAACGCGTTCACATGCGGCACCCCCGGCCACGCCACGATCGGCAGCCGCAGGCGCCAGAGCCCGCGCACGATCTGATCGGCGCGCGGGAGGTTGCGCTTGCGCTGCGGGCTCGCCGCGCTCACGCGGGATCCACGAGCACGCCGGGGTTGAGTATCCCGCTCGGGTCGAGGGCCTTCTTCGCCGCCCGCAGCGCATCGGCGAACGGCTCCGGGCGCTGGCGGTCGTACCAGGGCCGGTGGTCGCGCCCCACCGCGTGGTGGTGCGTGATCGTCCCGCCCGCCGCGATCACGGCCTCCGACGCCGCAGCCTTCACCTCATCCCACTGGTCGAGCTCCGAACCGCGGCGCGCGGGCGCGAGCAGCGTGAAGTACGGCGCGGCCCCGTCCGGATACACGTGCGTGAAGCGGACAGTGACGGTGCCGGCGCCATACGCCTCGTGAAGCGCATCCCGCGCACGAGCCTGCACATCACGAATGAATGCCTCCATCCGATCCCACGTCATCGCCGTCTCGAACGTCTCGGACAGGACCCCCGCCGCGACCATCGTGTCGCGCAGGTAGGGCGCGGCGAGGAAGGCTTGGCGCCACGTACCCACGCCATCCGCTGCGACCTGCGACCTGCGACCTGCGACCCGCCCGCCGTAGGCGGCGACGCACTCGAGCGCGCGCTCCATCCACGCCTCCACCGGATGATCGGCCGACTCGAACCCGAGTACGAGGAGTGCCTTTCCGTCCGTGGCCGAGCCGGTGACAGCCGCCTCACCGGGATCGAGCAGCCGGCAGTTCGACGGATGGAGCCCCGCCTGCGACAGCGCCCGCACCGCCTCGGCGCCCGCGAAGAAGCTCTCGAAGTGCACCGGCGCCGACGCCTTGAACGTGGGCCGGGCCTGCACTCGCACCCACGCCTCCGTGATCACTCCGAGGATGCCCTCGGATCCGATCAGCAGGCGGTCGGGACTCGGGCCCGCGCCCGATCCCGGCAGCCGCCGGGACTCCCACACGCCCTGCGGCGTGAGCGCCCGCACCGACTCCACGAGGTCGTCGATATGCGTGTAGAGCGTGGCGAAGTGGCCGCCCGCGCGCGTGGCTATCCAGCCACCGAGCGTGGAGAACTCAAACGACTGCGGAAAGTGGCGCAGCGTGAGCCCGTGCTCGCGCAGCTGATCCTCGAGCTGCGGGCCGCTGGCGCCCGCCTGGATCCGCGCCGCCCGCGACACATGATCCACCTCGAGCACACGCCCAAGCTCCGACAGGTCGATCGACACTGCACCCTCGTAGCCATCGCCCACCGCAGGCTCAACGCCACCCACCACGCTCGTCCCGCCGCCGTACGGGATGGCCGCCGCGCCGGCGTCCGCGCACCATTCGAGCAGGCGTCGCACGTCGTCCTCCTCGCGCGGGCGCGCCACCACATCCACCGGGTGATCGAAGCAGCCGCGGAAGGCGCGCACGATGTCGCGGTACGAGCGGCCGTAGGAATGCGAGGCGCGGTCATGCGCATCCACGGAGCAGAGATCCGCGAGCGATGCGGGCGGATCCAGCCGTGGCGCGGGGAGCTCCACCTCGGAGAGCGGCACCGGCTCCTCTGCCTCGAGCGGCTCAAAGCCGAGGTGCGAGCGGATGCCCGCCGCGGCCTCGCGCACCTGCTCGGGCCCGGGCTGCTGGTCCTCGTAACCCCAGCCCCAGTGCTTGCGCCGCCTCGTGGTGGTCTCCATGGCGGTGGAAGCTTCTCACGCTTCCAGCCGCGCGCCCGCTCAGCGAACGATCGTGAAGCGCAGCACGGGCTTGCTGGACGAAGGATTGCCCATGTCGTCCACGGCCACGAGCTTGACGCGGTAGCGGGCGGGCGCGAGCTTGAGCGTCCCGATCCGGCCGGAGAACGGCTTCGCGTTCGCTCCCTGGATCCCCGCCTGCTTGAAGCTCCCGGATCGCACGTAGCGCGCGCAGCGGCGGTGATGCCGGTTGTGGCGGGTCGCGCGGTGGCAGTGGCCTTCCACGAGCCGGCCCGGCACGGCGCGGTCGAGGAAGAAGAACACCTCAGCCTTCTTCGACAGTTCGTAGCGGAAGGTGGTGCCGCGCGCCACTCCCGCCTGCACCTCCGACGGTCCGTTGGGGTCTACGGCGAACCGGGCCGGGCTCAGCGTCGCGTTCGTGATCCGGGGAGGGTCCGAGGGCGCGCCGAACGCGGGCGCGCACAGGGCGGCCGCCGCAACCGCAGCCAGCAGGGCCGCGACGGGCCGAAGAGGATGATGGCGAGTGCTCGTGGAACTCTCCGCGGGTCGGGTCTCAGTGTATGCCCGGCGGGAACTCCTGTCGCGTTCTCTAGAGTTCATCCGCGAGCCCAATGGCCACACGAACAACCGTCGAGATCACCATGCCCCAGATGGGCGAGTCGGTGACAGAGGGAACGATCCTCGAGTGGCGCAAGCAGGTGGGGGATCCAGTCGATCTGGACGAGCCGTTAGTCGAGGTCTCGACCGACAAGGTCGACACCGAGGTGCCTGCGCCCGTCGCCGGAACGCTCATGAAGATTCTGGTCCAGCCGGACGAGACCGTGCCGGTCGGGACTGTGCTGGCTGAAATTGAGGTCTCTGAGAACGGCGGGTCGCAGGTGGCAGGTGGCAGGTCGCAGGATGAAGGCTCGTCTGGCGAGCTCGTCGACGTGGAATTCCCTCAAATGGGCGACTCGGTGACCGAGGGGACGGTGCTCGAGTGGCTCAAGCAGGTTGGGGATCCGGTGGCGGTTGAGGAGGAGATCGTGGAGATCTCCACCGACAAGGTCGATGCCCAGATGCCCTCGCCGGTGGCCGGGACGCTCGAGGAGATCCTCGTTCAGGCCGACGAGACGGTGCCTACGGGCACAGTCCTCTGCCGCATCAGGACCGGAGTTGGGGCTCCTGCGGCGGCCGCTGCCGCGCCTTCGCCTCCCACCGCGGAGACCGCCGCGCTCGAGGGCCGTCCGCAGCCCGCACCCACTGGCAACGGCGCCAAGAACGCCACACCGGTGGCGGCGCGAATGGCAAGCGCGCACGGCGTGAACGTCGACGCCATCCAGGGGAGCGGCCCGCGCGGGCGAGTGACGAAGGAGGACGTGGCGGCCGCGCTGAGCGGCAACGGAGCAGCCGCCCCGGCCCTGTCGCCCGACGACGCCACCGCCAAGCCCATGCGCGGCCCGGCCGCCACCCTGGCGCGCTTCATGAACGAGAGCCGCTCCATCCCCACGGCCACGAGCTTCAGGAACCTGACGGTGGACGAGCTCGATGCCCGCCGCAAGGCCCTGAAGGGCGCGGGCAAGAAGCTGTCGTTCACCCACCTGATCGCGTGGGCGATCGTGGAGGCCGCGCGCGAGATGCCGGTGATGGCGCACGCCTACGCCGAGGTGGACGGCAAGCCGCAGCGGGTGGAGCCCGCCGGCGTGAGTCTCGGTTTGGCCGTGGACGTTGAGCGAAAGGACGGCTCGCGCTCGCTGGTGGTGCCCGTGATCCAGCGCGCGGACAGCCTCGGCTTCAGCTCATTCGTCGCGCGCTACGACGAGCTCGTGGCGGGTGCGCGCGACAACACGCTTCCGCCCGAGGCCTACCAGGGGGCGAACATCACGCTCACCAATCCCGGCGGCATCGGCACCGTGGCGTCCGTGCCGCGGCTGATGCCCGGCCAGGGCACGATCGTGGCCACCGGGGCCATCGGCTATCCGGCGGGCTTCGGCGCGGTGGCGCCCGAGAAGCTCAAGGAGCTCGGCGTCCAGAAGGTGATGACGATGACGAGCACCTACGACCACCGCGTGATCCAGGGCGCGGAGTCCGGCGCATTCCTGCGGCGGATCGACCAGCTGCTCCAAGGCGAGGACGGCTTCTACGACAAGCTCTTCGGTGCGCTGCAGGTGCCGGTGGACGCCGCGCCGGGCGGCGACGGCGCGGGGCCGGTGACCGCCGCCGAGCCCGCGCCCTCGGGGGTCACGCCCGCGCTCACGGGCGCGCCCGACGAGGCGCTGCTCCAGGCCGTGCAGGCCGCCACCTCGATCGTCAAGGCGCACCGGATGCACGGTCACCTGGCGGCGCGCCTCGACCCGCTCGGCTCGGAGCCGGTGGGCGACCCGGCGCTCGACCCCGCCACCGTCCACCTCACCCCCGAGCTGATGCGCGCGATCCCGACCACGGTGCTCCGAGTGGCCGTGCCGGGCGAGACCTTCGCCGAGGCGCTGCCCCATCTCCAGGAGACCTACTGCGGCACGATCGCCTACGAGATCGAGCCCATCTCAGACCACGAGCAGCGCGTGTGGCTGCGCCAGACGATCGA
>DASUWY010000035.1 GCA_036378175.1 Thermoleophilaceae bacterium | reverse complement strand
GAGGGCGGCAGCTCTACCGCTCCCGCGTTCACGCCAAAGCGATCACGATGGAAACCTTCCCGCTACGCACCCGCGCTCGCGACGAGCGCCTCCCTCGCCAGGGCACCCGTCACGAACCGCTCTCCGGCTGAGGGCCAGCTTCCGTGCTCGGAACAGCGCTCGCTCCGGTCTCGCAGCACTACCTGGACGAGGCCCGCCAGATGCAGGCCCTGTCCTTCATGGTGCACATCCCGCTGGTCTGCTTCGGGATCGCATTCCCGGCGATGGTGCTGTTCGCCGAGTGGCTCTATCTGCGCACGGGTGACGACCTTTACCGCACGCTCGCCAGGCGCTGGACCCGAGTGATGGTCGCCCTGTTCGCCGTGGGGGTGGTCACGGGCACGATCCTCAGCTTCGAGATGGGCCTCTTGTGGCCGGATTTCACCGGCACGTTCGGGGCGGTTTTCGGGCTCGGGTTCGCGATCGAGGGCTTCTCGTTCTTCCTCGAGGCGATCTTCATCGGGATCTATGTCTACGGCTGGGACCGGCTGTCGGCGCGCTGGCATTTCGCGTCAGGCTTTCCGATCGTCATAGCCGGAATGACCGGTTCGCTGATGGTGATCTCTGTGAACGGCTGGATGCAACATCCCAGCGGGTTCGCCATGCGGTCAGGGCAGGCCGTCGACGTGCACCCGGTCGACGCGCTGTTCGGCAACTGGTTCTTCTGGCACGAGCTCGTGCACATGTACATCGCGGGTTACATCGTCACCGGTTTCCTGGTGGCGGGCGCCTACGCGTTCGCGCGGCTGCGTGGCAGGTGGGGCCGCTACGAACGCACGGCCCTGGCCATACCGTTGACAATCGCTGCGCTGGCATCACCGGCGCAGGTCCTCGTAGGGGACTGGGCGGCGCGAGAGGTGGCGGTCGCTCAGCCCACCAAGCTCGCCGCCCTCGAGGGCGTGCCGAAGACGACGCGCGGTGCTCCCGAGCACCTGCTCGGCTGGTACACCGACGGCAGGGTCAAGTATGGGCTGCGGATTCCGAAGCTGCTCTCGTTCCTCGCCTATCACGACCCGAACGCGCGAGTCCAAGGGCTCGATGCCGTCCCTCCTGACCGCCGTCCGCCGGTGAACGTCGTACGCGTCGCGTTCCAGCTCATGGTCGGGATCGGAACGCTGCTGGCGCTCCTCGGCGTGGTCTTCCTCGCAGTCCGCATCAGGCGACGACGGCTCCCGGAATCGCGCTGGTTCTACCGGGCCCTGACGCTCGCGGGTCCGCTCTCTCTGGTCGCGCTGATCGCGGGCTGGGTCACCACAGAGGTTGGCCGCCAGCCGTGGGTGGTGTACCAGGTGATGCTCACCACGCAGGCCGTGACCGGGGCCTCGGGCATCCCGGTTGGCTACGCCACGCTCGTGGCGGTCTATGCATTGCTCGCGGTCGCGGTCGCGTGGGTCCTGCGGCGGCTCGCGCGCGCGCCGCTTGCCCACGTCGCAGCGCAGTACGAGAACGCCTGATGCATCTCTACGACCTTCCGCTCGTGTTCGCCCTCGTGGGCCTCGCGCTCTACGTGGTGCTCGGCGGCGCGGACTTCGGCGCCGGCTTCTGGCAGCTGACCGCGGGGCGCGGGCGTACCGGCGAGCGAATCCGCGACCACGCGCACCAGTCCGTGGCCGCCGTCTGGGAGGCCAACCACGTGTGGCTGATCTTCGTGCTCACCGTGGTCTGGACGGCGTACCCGGCGGCGTTCGGTTCGATAGCGTCGACCCTCAGCTTCGCACTCTTCATCGCGGCCATCGGGATCATCTTTCGAGGAACCGCGTACGCCCTGCGCTCCGGAGCGTCGGGGAGACGCGGACGGCGGACGATCGACTTGCTGTTTGGAATCTCGTCTGTGCTGACCCCGTTCGCCCTTGGTGCCGCGGTCGGGGGCATCGCCTCCCGCCGGGTGCCCGTGGGAAACGCCGCCGGCGACCTCTTCTCCAGCTGGCTCAACCCCACCTCGATCTTCGTCGGCCTGCTCGCAGTCGTCTCAGGTTCCTATCTCGCGGCGGTCTATCTCAGTGCCGACGCCCGCCGGCTCGGCGACGATGATCTCGAGCGGCGTTTCCGCATTCGCGCGCTCGGCTCTGGGATCGTCGCGGGAGCGATGGCGGTGGCCGGGCTGTTCGTGATCCACCACGACGCACATCCCCTGTACGACGGTCTCGTGAACGGGAGCGGCCGGCCCGCACTCGTGATCTCCGCAGTCGCCGGCGTGGGCACACTGGGGCTCGTGTGGGCGCGGCGGTTCGAGGCCGCCCGCTATGGCGCGGTCATCGCCGTGGCCGCCGTGGTCGCCGGCTGGGCACTTGCGCAGAATCCCGTCTTTCTGCCGGGCTTGACGGTGAAGCAGGCCGCCGCGTCGCACGACGTACTGGTCGCCGTGATCGTGGCTGTGGTGGCCGGCGGCGTGATCCTCTTCCCCTCGCTCGGCGTGCTCTTCCGGCTGCTTTTGCGCGGGCGGCTCGACCACGCGAGCGAGGAGGGCGGCCTCGAGCGTCCTCGAGGCACCGAAATCGATACGCGTCCGGTGCTGATGGGCCGGCTGGCGGCGGCGCTGCTGCTGGCCGGCTTCGGGTTCCTCAATGTCGCGGAGGCGGGCTGGGCCCACGCGATTGGTGCAGCGTGCCTGCTGTGTTTCGTCGCAACAGGTTTCGCAGCGGCCGTTCCGCTTCGAAGCTAACAGCCCAGACGACCAGCTTTCCACGGAGCGCGGGAGCGATTGGAATCGCATATCGGCCGCTCGTGATCCCTTCTTGCGCCGGGCTATCCGTGCGATTTGCTGAGGGCGCCGATCCATCGATTCGGCCGGCGGCCGCTGTGCCGCTGAGGTCCACTAACAAGGAGACACCACAATGTCTGCCCTCAACAAGTTCATGTCCCGCGGCTTCGTGCCGCCACAGGTTCACGGAGTGCTCGATTACCCGCTCGCGGCGATCCTCATTGCGGGCCCTCTCGTGCTCGACTTCGACTACAAGGCCGCGACCATCATCGCCCTCGTGTTTGGCGGCGGCGCCGCGGTGCTCGCGGTGGCGACGGCGTGGCCGACCGGCATCGTCAAGATCATCCCGCCACTCCTCCACGGCTACGCGGACACGGTCGTGACGGTCGCGCTGATCGTGCTGCCGTTCGCGGTCGGCTTCTCATACCGCACACCCGCGCTCATCTTCTACGTGGTTGTCGGCGGAGCGGGCCTGCTCGCGACGCTGGCGACGCGCTTCGAGTCGCCGGTCCCCTCCGCGCGCGCAATGGCGTTCCCACAGGCCGCGTAGGCAGAGCTCAGGCGGAGGCCCGAGAGCCTCGGTCGCGGCCCTGATGGTGGCCGCGGCCGAGGTTCGGAACAGCCACAGGCCACCGCCCTTTACGGGCGAACGCGGATGATCGTCTTCCCGTTGAGTCGCGCGGTCGGGTTGAGGGCGGCGACGGCGTCGTCAAGAGTCGCGACGGTGCCGATGTTGGTCCGCAGTCGCCCGTCCCGCACCCGCTCGACGAGCTCACTCAACTGAGCACGGTCGGACTCGACGACGAAGTCGATCGCCAGCCCGTCTGTGGGCCGCGCCTCAGGCGGCCCGGCGATGCTCACCAGGGTGCCTCCGCGCCGGATCAGGCTTGCGGAGCGCTTCTGGATGTCTCCGCCGAGGACATCGAACACGAGGTCGACCTCGCCTACGTCTTCCAGAGCGTCATTCTCGAGATCAACGAACTCGTGCGCGCCGTAGTCGAGCGCCTTCTCGCGGTCGGCGGCGCGCCCTGTGCCGATGACATAGGCGCCTGCCTCCCGCGCGAGCTGCGTGACCATCGTCCCGACCGCGCCCGCCGCACCGTGAGCGAGCACGCTCTGCCCCGCCTGCAGGCGGCCGTGGTCGAACAGTGCCTGCCACGCGGTCAGGCCCGAGATCGGCAGGCTCGCGCCCACGGAGAAGTCGACGTCGCCTGGCAGCGGCGCGAGGTTACGTGCCTCGATCGCGACGTACTCCGCCAGGGTGCCGTCGCGATGCCAGTCCGCGAGGCCGAACACGCGCTGTCCCAGCGACACTCCCGTTGTGCCGTAGCCGAGAGCGGTGACCACTCCGGCCAGGTCGTGCCCGGGGATCGACGGCGCTCGGTCAAGGCCGCGGCGATCTCTCCAGGTCGAAGGCCATGTGAGCTCATCCGGGACGAATCCCGCCGCATGAACCTGAACGATCACGTCGTTGATCGCTGCCGACGGCTCGGACCGCTCCACCAGCGTCATCCCGGCCCTGCCCGCAGCCTCCTCCGTTGCCACGATCGCTTTCATTGAGATCGTCTCCCCGCTTATTTTGTCTCTTGGTGCTTCACGGACGAACGCGGATCACCGTCTGCCCGCTGATCCGCCCGCTCGGGTTAAAGGCTTCAACGGCATCGTCGAGGGCCGCGACCCTGCCGATGTTGGTCTGCAGTCGGCCGTCCCGCACCCGCTCGACGATCTCACTGAGTTGGGCGCGATCGGGCAGGACGACGAAGTCGATCGCCAGCCCGTCCGCGGGTCGCGCCTCGGGGGGCCCGGCGATGGTCACGAGGGCTCCTCCGGCGCGGATCAGCTTTGCTGAGCGCTTCTGTATGTCTCCGCCGATGACGTCGAAGACCAGGTCGACGCCGCCGACGTCCTCGAGGGCTTCGTTCTCGAGGTCGACGAACTCGTGCGCGCCGTAGTCGAGCGCCTTCTCGCGGTCGGCGGCGCGACCGGTGCCGATGACCCAGGCGCCGAGATCGCGCGCGAGCTGCGCGACCATCGAGCCGACTGAGCCGGCGGCGCCGTGCACGAGAACGCTCTGCCCCGCCTGCAGGCGACCGTGGTTGAACAGTCCCTGCCACGCGGTCAGCCCCGGCATCGGCAGGCTCGCGCCGACGGTGAAGTCGACGTCGCCGGGCAGCGGCGCGAGGTTACGCGCCTCGATCGCCACGTACTCCGCCAGTCCGCCGGCGCGATACGAATCCGTCAATCCGAAGACCCGCTGTCCCACCGACAGCCCCGTCGTGCCGTAGCCGAGAGCGGCAACCACTCCCGCCAGTTCCTGCCCGGGAATCGACGGGGTCCGGTCACCGCCCAGGCGATCGGTCCAGGTCGAAGGCCAAGTCAGCTCGCCCGTGGTGAATCCCGACGCGTGAACCTCAACAACGACGTCGTTTATCGCCGGGTCCGGCTCGGGCCGCTCCACCAGCGTCATCCCGGCCGTTCCCGCGGCCTCGTCTGTCACCACAATGGCCTTCATCTGGGCACCCTCCCTCGTCAATTTGCGACGCCGCGCCGCAGCGTCTCGAGCGCGGTGCCGAACACCAGGTGTGACATCGACTCCCACAACACCGCCGCGGGCGCCAGCCGCCAGGGTGGCCGCTGGATTCCGAGCGCCGGAAGAACCGACGCGTGGGTTCCCGCATAGATCGCGAGGCCCGCAAGCGCGCCGCGGCCCGCGCTGACCACGCGCCATCGTCTCGCGGCAGCCGAATAAGCAATGCCGAGGCTCGCGCCGAAGCCGTAGTGGATCGCCTCCTGCACGCGCAGCCGCTGACGGGCGGTCAGCTCGCCGTGGCCGAGCGCCACAGCGGTGCGGTTGGCAAGGAAGGCGGGCGGCATGTTCTCGGGCCGTCCCGTCGGGTCGGCTCCCACCTCGCACTTCTGGGAGGGCGAGGGCGGCAGGATCCGCTCCGCGACCGACTGAAGCCGCGGCTCGGTGAGCGCCTTGATCCACGACGCTCCCAGCCCGACGATGATGTCCTGGGCTCGTGCCATTGGGCGGTTATAAGCGGCGACGGGCTCGCTTCAACAGCAGGCTGCGATTGCACGATCGTGCAACGCTCTTGCCGCGACGGTCACATGGCGCATCGTTGGTCAGGTGGAGCTTCCGCGCGTGTTCGAGGCCGTCGAAGAATGGCCGTCCCCGTTCGGCCCCGGCGACCAGCTCGGAATGCTCAACCACATCACCGACGCCACCCGCGCGGCAGCGCTGCGGCTCGTCCGCACCGGGCGCCTCTACGACCTCGGGCGCGTGCTCGACGAGAACGTGCCGGCATTCCCGGGGCGTTACTTCCGGCAGACGCTGGTCACCACCGCGCACCACGCGAACGGCGGCGGTATCGGTGCGAACAACATCAACTGGATCACCGAGCAGGTCGCCGGCACCCAGCAGCTCGGCAGGCACCTCGATGCACTGAGTCACCTGCAGATCGGCGACCGCGGTTACAACGGCTGGAGTGTCACCGAACTCGCGGGCAGCGCCGGCGTGAATCGCCTGGGTGCGGAGACGGTGCCGCAGATCGTCACGCGCGGCTGGCTCGTCGACGCCGCGCCTCTCCGCGCCGGCGAGGTGATCGGCGTGCCCGACATCGATCCCGAGCCCGGCGACGCGGTGCTCTTCCACACCGGGTGGGGGTCGGAGTGGGACGACCCGGTCAGGTACCTGTCCGGGGAGCCAGGCCCCGGCATGGAGCTCGCCGCCTGGCTGGCGGAGCGGGGAGTCGCACTCACGGGGTGCGACACCTGGAGTTACGGCCCGGTGCCCGCCGAGGACCCGGACCGGCCGTTCGAGGTCCCACAGTTCCTCAACGTCCGCCACGGCGTGTTCATCGTCGAGAACCTCGACACGTCAGAGCTTGCGCGCGACGGAGTCCACGAGTTCGCACTGGTCCTCACACACCCGAAGCTGCGAGGCGCCACCGGCGCATGGACCTCGCCGATTGCCCTCGTCTAAGGATCGATGGACCACTACGACGTGATCATCATCGGCAGCGGCGCGGGTGGTGGCACGCTCGCGCACCGCCTCGCCCCGTCGGGCAAGCGGATCCTGCTGCTCGAGCGCGGCGGCTATCTCCCTCGCGAACTCGATAACTGGGACTCCCGCGAGGTCTTCGGTCGCGACCGGTACGTCACGACCGAGCACTGGTACGACAAGCACGGCGTCCCGTTTCGCCCGCACGCGCAGTATTTCGTCGGCGGCAATACCAAGGTCTACGGCGGGGCCCTGCTGCGCCTTCGCGAGCGTGACTTCCAAGAGGTGAAGCACTACGGCGGCGTCTCTCCCGCGTGGCCCGTCTCCTACGCCGACCTGGAGCCGTACTACGCGGAGGCCGAGCAGCTCTACCTCGTCCACGGCCAGGCCGGCGAGGACCCCACCGAACCCCCGCGATCCGGGCCATTCCCATACCCCGCCGTCTCCCATGAGCCGCGCATCCAGCAACTCCATGAGGACCTGCTGAGCGCCGGTCACCGCCCGTTCCACCTGCCGATCGGGATTGACCTCGACGAATCCGACCCCGAAGGTGGACGCTGCGTGCGGTGCAACCGGTTCGACGGCTTTCCATGCCTCACGGATGGCAAAGCAGACGCCCACGTGGTCTGCGTGCGCCCGGCTCTCAAGCACCCTGGCTTAACGCTGCGCACCCACGCGCGGGTGCAGCGCCTCGAGGTGGACGCATCCGGACGCACGGTCGAGCGCGTCATCGTCGACCGCAACGGAACGCAGGAGATCTACGGCGCGGACGTGGTCGTCGTCTCCTGCGGTGCCGTGAACTCCGCAGCGCTCCTGCTGCGTTCGACGAGCGACAAGCACCCGGGCGGGCTCGCGAACTCCTCGGACGTGGTCGGCCGGCACTACATGGCCCACTTGAACTCTGCCGTGATCGCGATCTCGAAGGAACCGAACGAGACCAGGTTCCAGAAGACGCTCGCCCTCAACGACTACTACTGGGGCGCCGACGGCTCGGAGCTCCCGCTTGGGCACATACAGATGCTCGGCAAGTCGGATCGCGACATCCTGCGCGGCGCCGCTCCACGCGTGGCGCCCGGGCTTGCCCTCGACTACGTCGCCAGGCACAGCCTCGACTTTTGGCTGACCAGCGAAGACCTTCCTCATCCGCAGAACCGGGTGACTCTCGACCGCAAGGGGAACATCCACCTCGCCAAGAACTACCGCAACACGGAGGCTCACGTACGACTGCTGGCGAAGCTGAAGAGCCTGCTGGGTCCGATGGGTTGCCACAGGACGACCATCCCGCGTTGGTCGGTCCTCAGCCAGCAGATCCCGCTCGCCGGCATCGCGCACAACTGCGGCACCGTGCGATTCGGCGCCGACCCCAAGCGGTCGGCGCTTGACCTCAACTGCAAAGCGCACGACGTCGACAACCTCTACGTAGTCGACACCAGCTTCTTTCCTTCCTCGAGCGCCGTGAACCCCGGGCTTACCGCCATGGCCAACGCGCTGCGCGTGGGGGACCACCTGTTGGAGCGGCTCGGGACGCCGCACTCAACCGACAAAGAGCGATCGCTGCCGCTTAGCCGCCGATAGGCGATCGCGCTTGAGCCTCGCCCAGTGGTCGGCAACCTGCGTCGGAGTCAAGTTCCCAACTCGAAAGGCAAATCACATGCCCCTCAATGAGCCTGTCCTGACCGGCCCCGGTGCCGGGCGGACGGTGAGCCACGACAGCGGTTCGAGCGCCGAGCTGAAGCTGGCGGGTGAGCAATCCGGCGGCGACTGGGCCGTCGTGGAGTGGCGCGTGCGCGCCGGCGACGAGCCGCCGATCCACACCCACACACGCGAAGATGAAACCCTCTACGTCCTTGAAGGTGCGATCACCGCCTACGTGGGTGACCAGCGCATCGACGTGGAGGCGGGGTCCTACGCCGCCCTGCCGAAGGACGTGCCGCATGGTCTCACCGTGCGTGGCGCCGAGGCTCGTCTGCTCGTAACGCTCGAGCCCGCCGGCGCGGAGTACTTACTCGTCCCACGCGACGAAAACGACGCCGACCCGGCCCGCTTCGGGATCGTGCTGCACGAGTCCGCTCAGGCGGCCTGACCCACTGTCGGGAAGGGACGCCGCTCCTCCCCGCGGCGTCCCCTCCCGGCGCCGACCGAGAACGGAAGGAGATACCCATGACAGGAGACCGAAGGGAGACGCAGCGACGCTTGCGTTGGGAGGAGAAGCAGGTCGATGCCGCCGCGCGCGCGGCCGGCGCGATTGGCGGCTGGGCGGGTGACGAGGACGTCGATCCGGCGCAGCGCCCACTGCAGGAGGCCGGCGAGGGCGAGGCCGAAGGCTTCGAGCTCGCGGAACAAGACCTGGTCGAGGCGGCGGAGACGGGCCTGACCTGGGTCGATCCCGTTCGGGCCGCGTTTCCCGCGGAATTCGGGGATGCACCCGGATCGACTTACGGTGAGGCTGACTTCGAGCTCTCCTCGGAGCAGCCCGAGAACGACAGGTGACTGACGATGGCTACCCAGGAGGTTTACGAATGACGACTGACATCACCCTGATACCCACCGGAACCTGGGTCGTGGACCCTGCTCATTCCCGCGTCGGCTTTGCCGTCAAGCACTTGGGCATCTCCACCGTCCGTGGCGAGTTCAATGACTTCGAGGGTACGCTCGAGATCGGCGAAGACGAGTCGGAGTGGAGGACCTACGGCACCGTCAAAGTCGCCTCGATCGACACTGGCGAGACCGATCGAGATGGCCATCTCCGCTCGCCTGACTTCTTCGACGCCGCACAGTTTCCCGAGATCGCGTTCGAGTCCACGAAGATCGAGGCCCTCGACGACGACGAGTTCCGGGTCACCGGTCGGTTGACCATCCACGGCGTGACCAACGAGATCGTGTTGCACGCCGAGGTCGGCGGCACCGAGCTCGACCCCTGGGGCAACGAGCGCGTCGGCCTCGAGGTCACCGGCCAGCTCTCACGTGGGGACTACGGAATGAAACTGCAGCAGGCGATGGGCAGCGGCAATCTGGTCGTCGGCGACAAGGTCACGCTGGCGCTCGACCTCTCCGCCACCAAGCGGGCTTAGCGGCAGAGCGTGAGCGCGACTGCCCCGCCGGTGCGCCCGCCGACCGCGGTCGCGAGCGCATCGGCGGCGGCCCGAAGCGGATACGTATTCGAGAGCGCGATCTGCAGCTGTCCGGCCGTTAGCAGGCCCGCCAGCTCGCTCAGCTGGCCACCGTCCGGTCTCACGTAGACGCTCGAGACGGTGATCCCTCGCTCCTGCGATGGTGGGTCCGAGGTGATGGTTGCAAGACGCCCGCCGTCGCTGACCGCACGGATCGCGTCCGCCGCGCCGGTGGGCGCGGCGTTCACCGCGGCGGAAACGCCGGCGCCCCCGGTGATGGCGAGCACCCGATCCGGCCACCCCTTCTCGCGGTAGTCGATCACCGAGCGCGCGCCCAGCGCTGCGACCCGCTGGTGACTATGGGGGCCAGCGGTGGCGAGCACGTGGGCACCCCGAAGCGATCCGAGAGACACGAGGAGGCCGCCGGTCACACCGCCCGCTCCGTTCACCAGCAGCCGATCCCCCGGCCCGACCTGCAGCGCCTCGTCGAGAACCTGCGCGGCGGTGAGCGCGGGTACCGGAAACACAGCCGCAACGTCCCACGAGACGCCCGCCGGCTTGCGGGCGAGCGTCGCAGCCGGAGCGATCAGCCTCGGCGCCCACGCTCCCTGGTCTCGCAACGGCAGCGGATGGGTCATCACCTCATCGCCGGGCGCCCAGGCGGTGACCATGCTCCCCACCTCCGCAACCACGCCGGCGGCCTCCACGCCCAGCGCCATCGGCGGCTCGCTGCCGACATCCCACCCGCCCGTGCGGACGATCCCGTCCCAGTTCCCCACGCCCGCCGCCATGACCTGGATCAGCACCTCGTCCCCGGCGAGCGGGCGGGGCTCGGGCAGATCGATCATCTCGACCTCGCCGCCAAAGCTTCGAATTCCCGCTGCAAGCACGAGCTACGCAGCCCTTCGCTCGCTGCTGCCCAGGCGGGCGCCAGGTGTACGTCGCGTCGGCATTCGGCCGTGTGGTTGGGGCGGGGCCTCGCGCGGGACTACCGGCGGTATCGGGCGGGTCAAGGGCTGCCCAACGATGAGCGTGGCGGGCTCGCCGTGGTGCGTGATCTCCAGCGGCGCGCCCTGCTGGAGCGAGTACGTTGCCTGCTCGGGTCGGGCTTCTACGAGCAGCCTGCGGCCACGGAAGCAGAGCCGGAACGCCAGGCGATCGAGGGCCTCGGGCAGGCGTGGGGCGAAGCGGAGCGAACCGTCGTGATCGCGCATCCCGCCGAACCCCGCGACCGCTGAGATCCATGTTCCGGCCAGCGACGCGATGTGCAGACCGTCGCGCGTGTTGTGGTGAAGGTCGGCAAGGTCCGTCAGCGCGGCCTCTCCGAAGTAGTCGTAGGCCAGCTCCAGGTGGCCGACCTCGGCTGCCACCACTGCCTGAGTGCATGCAGACAGTGACGAGTCGCGGACCGTCAGCGGTTCGTAGTACTCGAAGTTACGGGCCTTCTGCTGCGGGGTGAAGGCGTCGCCGCGCAGATACAGCGCAAGCACGAGATCGGCCTGCTTGACGACTTTCTTGCGATACAGGTCGAAGTAAGGAAAGTGCAGCAGCAGCGGGTACTGCTCCGGCGCGGTGGCGGTGAAGTCCCACGGTGGATGCTCGATGAATCCCTCCGCCTGCGGGTGAATGCCCAGATTCTCGTCGTAGGGGACGAGCATCGTCTGTGCGGCGGCGCGCCAGCCGGCCGCCTCATCGTGATTGACCCCGAGTTCGGCGGCACGCCGCGGGTGGCGCTCCGCGCTGTCGGCGGCGGCGCGGAGGTTACGCTGGGCCATGAGGTTGGTGTACACGTTGTTGTTGGCGAGCGCGCTGTACTCGTCGGGTCCGGTCACGCCGTGGATCCGAAAACGCCCGGCGGCGTCGTAGTGCCCGAGCGATCGCCACAGCCTGGCGGTCTCGACGAGGAGCTCGAGGCCGACCCGGCGCTCGAACGCCTCGTCCCCACTTGCGGCCTGGTAGCGGACGACCGCGTCGGCAATGTCGGCGTTGATATGGAACGCCGCGGTTCCGGCGGGCCAATAGCCCGAGCACTCCTCTCCGCGGATCGTCCGCCACGGGAACGCCGCGCCCCGCAGGCCCAGCTGCGCGGCGCGCTGCTTGGCGAGATCGAGCGTCAGGCTTCTCCAGCTCAGCGCGTCTGCCACGACGTGAGGAGCGGTGTAGGTCAGCACCGGAAGGACGAACGACTCGGTGTCCCAGAACGTGTGGCCGTCGTAGCCCGGGCCCGTAAGCCCCCTTGCGGCCACCGCTCGCTGCTCACCCCTGGCGCTTGCCTGAAGTGTGTGAAACAGCGCGAACCGAACCGCCTGCTGCAGTTCGGCATCTCCCTCGAGCTCGACGTCTGCGCGCTCCCAGAACTCATCGAGGTATTCGCGCTGCTCGTCGAGGAGCCGTTGCCAGCCAGTGTGCCTAGCCGCGGCGAGCGCCGCGGCAACCTGGTCACGGATCGCCGGCACGGAACGCTGGCTCGACCAGCCGTAGGCGAGGAACTTGACGAGCCGCAGCGGGCGCCCCGGCGCGACGTCGGCGGTCACGGTCACACGGGCCAGGTCGTCGAACGACTCTGAGCGCATCTCGGTGCCCGGCGGGCCGTCGATGATGTGGTCCATCGCGGCAGCCAATGTGAGGCCGCTCGCTTTCGTCGAGTGTGTCAGGGCGCCGTACGCATCATGCGCATCCGCCGACTCCGCCTGCAGGGGAGACGCCAGCGCTGCCGCGACGCGCGGGTCGTGCTCGCTCGCGGGCAACGGTCCGTTGGCCACGAGCTCCGACTGCACCACCACCGGAATTCTCCGGTCGAGCGGCTCGACCTCGTAAAGAATCGCGGCGACCGCGCGATGAGTGAACGACACCAGCCGCGTGGAGCAAACGCGAACAGGGCGCCCGGTGGGCGAGACCCAATTGACGTGACGGCGGAGTACTCCCGCGCGGAAGTCCAGCACCCGCTCGTGGCTGCGCAGCTCGCCGTAGCGAATGTCGAACGGCTCATCCTCGATCAGCAGGCGAACGATCTTGCCGTCGGTCGCGTTGACCACGGTCTGTCCCGCTTCCGGGTACCCGTATCCGGCCTCGGCGTACGGCAGCGGCCGGCTTTCATAGAAGCCCGCCAAGTAGGTCCCCAGCAGCCCGTGTGGCTCGCCCTCGTCGAGGTTCCCCCTGAGTCCGACATGCCCGTTCGCGAGGGCGAACACCGACTCGGTCTGCGCAAGCATCTCCAGGTCGAGGTCGACCTCGCGCAGCGCCCACGGCTCGACCGGAAAGGCCGGGTGCTGGATCATCCTCCGTTACCGCCGATCATGGTCTTTGTAGAAGACCGCTTGCGGGCGGCGTCAGCGCCAACAGTGGCCGATCACGCGATCGGAAAGCGGCATTGCACTTCACACGGGCGGTCGGATGATCGCCTGTGATGTCCCGCTTGGCCTTCGACCTCGGCATCGGCTCGGATGTCCGGGCGTGCCTGTTCGATCTCGACGGAGTTCTCACGCGCACAGCGGTGGTGCACGCTGCTGCGTGGAAGAAGATGTTCGATGCTTATCTGCGAGCGCGCGCCGAGCAGGGGGCCGAGGCCTTTCTGCCGTTCGATCCCGTCGCCGACTACGCCAAGTACATAGATGGCAAGCCGCGTTACGACGGCGTGAGGTCATTCCTCCAGGCGCGCGAGATCACTCTGCCCGAGGGTGATCCAGCGGATCCGCCGAGCGCCGAGACTGTCGCCGGTTTGGGAAACCGGAAGAACGAAATCGTCCAGCGCATCATCGAGACGCACGGCGTCGAGCCGTACGAGGGCTCCGTCCGCTTTATCGAAGCGGCGCGGGGCGCGGGGTTACCGTGCGCGGTCGTGTCCTCGAGCGGGAACGCGAGGGAGGTAATCGCGGCGGCCGGAATCGAGGACTTCTTCGAAGAGGTCGTCGACGCGCAAATCGGCGAGCAGGAGGATCTTCGCGGCAAGCCCGCACCCGACTTCTTTCTCGAGTGTGCCCGCCGGCTTGCCATCGCGCCTCCGGAGGGTGCCGTGTTCGAAGACGCCCTGGCCGGCGTCGAGGCCGGCCGCGCCGGCGGTTTCGGCTGCGTGGTCGGCGTCGATCGCGTGGGACAGGCGAGCGAGCTGCGCAGACACGGCGCCGACATCGTCGTATCCGATCTGAGTGATCTCCTGGCCGGCTCCTGACGTGCTCATGCTCTTGCTTCACTGCGGCGCCCGCCGACAGGCGGGCATGGTGGCACCGTGCCCGGGCCGGGAGGCGCGCCGGCATCGTGGGTTCCACGCATCGCCCTACCGGTAGTCATGCGACGAACAAGCAGGGCGACCGCCGAAGCGGCGAGCACCGCGACGGCAACCGAGTAGACAAGTGCGGTCTCGTGCAGGCCATAGTTCGTTGTTGCGATGCCGCCGATCACGGCGGGAATGCCGGTCGACAGGTAGCCGACGATGTAGATCGCAGTGATCACTCCCGCCCGATCATGGGGTGGGGCCAGCGCGACAGTCGAGCGGTATGCGCCCATGAATGCGGATCCGAGGCCGAGCCCCGCGATGGCCGTGCCGACGAAAAGAGCCATTGCCGTGTTGGTCTCGATGGCGGCGAACGTCACCAAGGCTCCAGCGATAAGAGCGAGGCAGCCGCCCAGGATCACGCCGGATGGATTCTTCCTCGCGAGCACGGCCGAGGCTACCGCGCCGAGACCGGTGAGCAGGAAGATCAAGATGCCGCCCCAAAGCAGGTTCTTCGAGTGCAGCAGCTGCACGGCCAGCGACGGTCCCAGCGACAGATAGAGCCCGGCGAGTGCCCACATCCCGATCAGGGCGGGGACCGTCGCGGCGAAGGCGCCCCTGGCCGCCGGAGGCAGACTGACCTGCGGCCGCATTGAGCTCACAGCGCCTGCACGAAGCCTTCCGGGCTCGGGCATGGCAAGCACAGCAACGGCGCCTGTGATGAAGGCCGCGAGCAGCAGCCACCAGACCAGACGGGTCGGCGCCACGGCGTACTGGGCCAGCGCGCTAGCTCCGATCGCGCCGAGCGCTTGTCCGCCTGTGGGCATGGCGCTGGAGACGACCGGCGTAACACCGCTTTCCGGTCGCAGATCGTGAAGGGTCGCGCTGGCCGTGCCGGCAATGAGGCCAGCGGCCACACCCTGCAGTGCGCGGGCGCCGAACAGCAGTCCAACCCCGTGTGCGAGCAGGAACAGGCCGCACGCGACCGCACCTGCGGCCAGGCCCGCGAGTATCACCGGCCTGCGACCGACGTGATCAGACACCGAGCCGAAGACAAGAAGCGTGAGCAGCAGGACGACGATGTAGACAGCGAACAAGAGGGTGAGCGTGGTTGCCGAGAAGCCGAACTCGGCCTGGTAGATCCGGTACAAGGGCGAGGCTGCCGTGTTCCCCGCAAACCCCAGGAACGCGATCAAGGCCGCCACCCAAAACGCCACGCCTGTCGACAGCGTCGCCCGCCGGAACGGCTTTCTTCTCACCTCGGTGCCGAGTGGGACAGGCATGGTCGAAAACCTTTGCCAATCGCAGGGCCGCTGTAGATAGGTCCCGCCGATGTGGCGATAGCGACACGCGCTTGCGCGGTCCTCAGCCCATGGAGGCGAGCAGATCGCCACACGCCTGCTCGCAGCGGCGGCAAACCTCCGCGCAGACGCGGCAGTGGTCGTGGTGGGGAGCGTGGCGCTCGCACTCCTCGGCGCAAGCACGACAGGTGACCACGCACGCCTCGAGCCCGGCGCGGACCACGTCAAGGTCGGGTTCGGTCTGGCGGGTCACGACGCGGCCGACGCTGTCGCAGACATCGGCGCAGTCGAGATTGAGCCGGACGCACCGGACGAGCTCCGGCACGTCCGGCTCGCCGAGGCAGGCGTCGGCGCAGGCGGTGCACGTGGCAGAGCAGTCGAAGCACTCGTCTATACAGCGCAACAGCAGGTCGCGGTCCAGGGGGACCGCTCGCGGATGCCGGGCGATGATCTCTCTAACCGTCACGTCCTCGTCTCCTTCGTGTGGTTATTGGGTTTCCGCTCACGCGGCCAGCTTCCGGTGGCGCCACTCGTCCAGAGTCGTGTCCGGCGGTATGGACGATTCCACCGGTAGGACGATGACCGGGGCCAGGGCTCCTTGTTGTGTAAACACTGGCCTGGGCTCGTAGTCGACGGTCTCGACGACCTCCTCGATGCCGCAGGTCCGGCAGAAGCGAAGAAAGGTCAGCAACTTCTCTGCAGCGTCATACCGGGAGGTGGTGTCGTGCAGGTGCTCACACATGGCAGCCGGCCCTGGCCTCGTGCACCCGTTCCGCAAACATCGCGTAGACACGTGCGGCCTGGTCCTCGCGGTCGAGGGTCGCCCGATAGTTGGCGAAGGCCAGACCACGCTGCGCAGCC
>DASUWY010000033.1 GCA_036378175.1 Thermoleophilaceae bacterium | reverse complement strand
GTCACTCGTCCTCGGGTGCCGACCCGTTCGCGTACCCGTTCACGGAGAAGCGCTCAAACCGCGCAGCCACGCCCGCCGGCACGCGCGCGCGGATGTGCGCGCCCTCCGGCGTGTCCTCGCGCTCCATCTCACCCGCGAGGTCGTGCAGCTCGGACAGCCGCCCGCCCTCGTCGTAGGGGACGAGCAGCTCCATCGGCTTGAGCGTGGCGAGGAAGCGCGCCTCGATCGCCTCGGCGAGCGCATCCAGGCCTTCGCCGCTGGTCGCCGAGATCTGGACTGCGCCGCGGTGCCGGAACGAGAGCTCGCGCCTGCGAGCGTCGTCCAGCAGGTCGACCTTGTTCAGAGCAAGGAGCCGTGGCCGCTCCGCCGCCCCGATCTCCGCCAGCACCTCGTCCACGGCGTCGAGCTGCTCGATCAGCTCCTCCTCCGGAGCGGAGGCGTCGGCCACGTGGAGGATCAGATCCGCCTCGAGCGCCTCCTCCAGCGTGGCCGCGAACGCGTCGACGAGTTGATGCGGCAGCTTGCGGATGAAGCCGACGGTGTCCGTGAGCAGGTAGCGCCGGCCGCTGATCTCGAAGGTGCGCGTGGTGGGATCGAGCGTGTGGAACAGCCTGTCCTGCACGCCGACGCTCGCGCCGGTCAAGGCGTTCAGCAGGGTGGACTTGCCCGCGTTCGTGTAGCCAGCCAGCGCGACGGTGGGCAGGTGCGCGCGCTCGCGTTCGGCGCGCATCACCTCGCGTCCGGCCTTCGTGCGCTCGAGTCGGCGCTTCAACGCCGAGATACGGTCGCGCGCGAGGCGGCGATCGGTCTCGATCTGACTCTCGCCCGGTCCCCTCGTGCCGATGCCGCCACCGAGGCGCTCGAGGTGCGTCCACAGGCCGCGCATGCGCGCGAGGTTGTACTCGAGCTGCGCCAGCTCCACCTGAAGCTTGCCCTCCGCCGACTGCGCATGGTCGGCGAAGATGTCGAGGATGATCGCCGTGCGGTCGATCACCGGCACGCCCACCTGCTCCTCGAGGTTGCGCTCCTGTCGCGGCAAGAGCTCGTCGTCGCACGCCACGAGGTTGGCGTCGCTCTCCTTGATCGCCTGCTTCAGCTCGGCGAGCTTGCCCTTGCCGAAGTAGCGGTCCGGATCCGGCCCGGTGCGCCGCTGCGTCATCTCGCCTGCAACCGCCACGCCGGCCGTGCGCAGGAGCTCGCGCAGCTCGGACAGGTCCGGCTCTTCGGGGCCCGCCGCAATGCAGAGCGCGCGCTGCCGCGCCCGCGGATTGCGGATGCCCTCGCCATAGCGGCTCTCGCCTGCACGTCCGTTACGTCCTCTTTCCACGACATGTGAGTGTAGGCCCGTGCCAAGTCAGTTACAGTGCCGCGCGTGAAGGCCTTCGTAACCGGGGGGACGGGGTTCATCGGGGAGCATCTCGTGCGCAAGTTGCGCGAACGGGGCGACGAGGTGGTGGCGCTCGTGCGAACCCCGTCGAAGGCCTCCAGCATCACCGCATTGGGCGCGCAGGTCGTGGAGGGCACCCTCTCCGACGACGACGCGATCCGGCAAGGCGTGGCGGGCTGCCAGTCCGTTTTCCACGTGGGAGCCACCTACAAAGTGGGTGTGCCGAAGTCCGAGCACGACGCGATGTGGGACGCGAACGTGCGCGGAACCGAACGGGTGCTCGACGCCGCCACCGAGGCGGGCGCCAGTCGCATCATCCACGTCTCCACCGGCAACGTGTACGGCAACACGCACGGCGAGGTGGTCGAGGAGGGGTACGAGCGGTCGCACCCGCCGGACTTCCTCTCGTACTACGACCGCACCAAGTACGAGGCCCACAGGGTCGCGCTCGACCGCATCGCCAAGGGAGCGCCGATCATCATCGTGCAGCCCGGGGGCGTGTACGGGCCCGGCGATCACTCCGAGCTCGGCAACATGATCGACCAGGCGCGCACCGGCAAGCTCAAGATGCGCCTGTTCCCGGAGACCGGCTTCAACTTCATCTACGTGGAGGACGTTGCCGACGGCATCCTGCTCGCGCACGACAAGGGCCGGATCGGCGAGTCGTACAACATCGCCGGCGAGAAGGCCACGATGGGCGAGCTCGTGGACAAGGTGTCCGAGCTGTCGAACCGCAAGCCTCCGTCGATCACGATGCCGGCGGTGATGATGAAGGCTGCCATCCCGATCGGGCCGGTGGTGGGCAAGATCATGGGCTTCCCGCCGAACCTCGGCGAGCTGATCAAGACCTCCGACGGCGTGACCTTCTGGATGACCGACCAGAAGGCGCGCGACGAGCTGGGATTCCAGCCGCGGCCGCTCGACACCGGGCTGCGCCAGACGCTGGCTGCGAGCTAGCCGCCCAGGCTCGAGCGCATCCGCTCCACCGCCTCGCTCAGCCGGTCATCGGGCACAGTGAGCGAGATGCGGAACCAGCCCTCGCCGCTCTGGCCGTACGCGCCGCCCGGCGAGATCACCACGCCCGACTCCTCGAGCACGAGCTCGCAGTAGGACGCCGACGTGTGGCCCTCAGGCACCGGCGCCCACACGTAGATCGTGCCCTTCGGTGGCGTCACGTCCACGCCGATTTCCCGCAGCGCTCGGCACACGAGGTCGCGGCGACGCTGGTAGATCGCGCTCATCTCGCGCGCCGTCTCGTCGCCATCGCGCAGCGCAGCCACCGCTGCCAGCTGCACGGCGTCGAACATGCCGCTGTCGATGTTCGTCTTCAGCCGCCAGTACGCCTCGATCGCCTCCGCGTTCCCCACGATCGCCGCGGTGCGCCAGCCGGTCATGTTGTAGCCCTTCGAGAGCGAGAACACCTCCACGCCCACGTCCTTTGCGCCCGGCGTCTCGAGGAAGCTCGGGGGCCTGTAGCCGTCGAAGTGGATCTCGGTGTAGGAGGCATCGTGCACCACGAGGATGTCGTGCTCGCGCGCGAACTCGATAGCTCGCTCGAACAGCCCGTCCGGCAGCACCGCGCCGGTGGGGTTGTTGGGGTAGTTGAGGAACATGAGCTTGGCGCGCGCCGGGTCCTCGATCGCGTCGAGGTCCGGCGCGAAGCCGAGTTCCGGCACGAGCGGCATCAGCACTGGCTCGGCCCCGCTCAGGAGCGGCCCTCCGGTGTACACCGGGTAGCCCGGATCCGAGGCGAGCGCGGTGTCGCCGGGATCGAGGAAGGCGAGGTTGAGGTTGAAGATGCACTCCTTCGCACCGAGCGCCGGGATGATCTCCGTGTCCGCGTCGAGCTCCACGCCGAAGCGGCGCCTGTAGAAGTCCGCCACTCCCTGGCGGAACTCGGGACGGCCGCGGTTCGACGGGTACTGGTGCGTGCCCGGGTCGCGCGCCGCCTGGCTCAGCGCGTCGATCACGAAGCCCGGCGTGGGCGTGTCCGGATCGCCGATGCCGAGGCTGATCACGTCCACTCCCTCGGCCTTCTTCGCCTGGATCTTCCGCTCCAGCTCCGCGAACAGGTACGGGGGCAGTGCCTCGAGCCGCTTACTGTGCCTCACGCAGTTCCTCCAGTAGTTCGTCGCTGAGCGCGCCCGCGTACACCGGCACCGCCCAGCCCGTCAGGTTCACCTGCAGGTCCTCTCCCACCTCCACCTCGAGGTCGCCGCCGTCGAGGTGCACGGTCACGGGGCTCTTGGCCCCGCGCAGCACGGCTGCCACGGCGGCCCCGCTGGCGCCGGTGCCCGACGACATCGTCTCCCCCACTCCGCGCTCGAAGATCCGCGCCGTGATCTCGCTTTCGCTGTCGCGCCGCCAGAACGACACGTTCGTGCGGTTGGGGAAGAGGTCGCTGCGCTCGATGCCCGGCCCGTAGCGCCCCAGATCGAGCTGTCCGAGCTCTTCCCCCGCCTCGATCGCGCACTGCGGGTTGCCGATCGACACGTGCTGGAAGTCGAACTCACGGCCGGCCGACTCCACGGTGCCCTTGCCGTCCTCGCCGCCAGACGGAAAGTCCTTGCTGCGCACGCTGGCGCGGCCCATGTCCACGGTGCATGTGCGCTCACCCGTGATGCGGGGCGTGATGTTGCCCGCGGCCGTCTGGATCGAGAAGGTGTCCTGGTCCGTCCAGCCGTTGCGACGCAGGTAGAGGATCGCCTCGCGGGCGCCGTTCCCGGAGAGCTCTGCCTCCGAGCCGTCCGGGTTGAAGATCCGCAGCCGTGCAACAAATCCCGGCTCGCTCGCGTCTGACAGGAGCAGGATGCCGTCTGACCCCACACCCGTATGAGGCGCGCAGATCGTCTGGATCCGGGTAGGCGTGAGCTCGAATGGAAGGTCACGCTCCTCGACGATGATGTAGTCGTTTCCGAGCGCCTGCCACTTCTCGAACCGCACTTGGTTACCTCGCTCGATACCTGGCTCCCCGATTACCACGTGCGGTCCGTGCACCGGCGCGCGTCACGCGCGGCGCCCGCCGAGCTGTGGGATGCCGCCACGCGCACACGCATCCGCGACACGCGCGTGCTGCGGCCGCTCATCGGCGCACGCCTCGGCCCGCACGCGCCACCGGCGGACACCACGTTCAGGGAGCTGTTCAGGACAGACATCTTCACGCTGCTCGAGGAAGGAGACCGCTACTCGATCTCCGGTGTGGCGGGCTGTCTCTGGGCCCCGCGAGGGGACTACGCCCGCTTCGAGTCGGCGGCGGACTATAAGCAATACGAGGAGCCCGGACGGGCGAAGGGCGCGGTGCTCACCGCGGTGCGCGAGCACGAGCGCGGCTCGGAGATCCTCACGGAGATCCGCGTGTGGTGCACCGATCGCCGGGCCGAGATGCGCTTCCGCCCGGTGTGGCTCGTGGTTGCCCCGTTCCTGCGCTTCGTGCGGATGGAGCTGCTTCGCAGCGTCACGCGGCGGGCGGAGTCCGCGCACTAGAGCGCTGTGGCAATCTCCGCCGCGACGTCCCCGGCGTCGCGGCCGGTCACGTCGATGGAGCGGACGCCCGCGAGCTTCCGCATCCAGGTGAGCTGGCGCTTGGCGTACTGGCGGGTGCGGCGCTTCATCGCGTCCACGTCACCGCCCAGCAGCTCCTCGTAGCCGAGGGCTTTGCGGGCCGTGCGCGAGGCGCCCGCCGCCTCGGCGCGCTGCACCTCCTCCTTCGCCCCTGCCGCCACCATCGCGTCCACGCGCTCGTCGATGCGCCGATAGAGCTCCTCCCTGTCCATGGTCAGGCCCGCGAGCAGCGTGGGATGCCGCGTGTGCTCGGTCCAGAGCTGCGACTCGCCCTCGCGCGGCTCCAGTTCCCCCATCTCGAGCAGCTCGAGCGTGCGGATGATCCGGCTCCGGTCCGTCGGCTCGATGTCCTCCACCGCCCACGGCGCCCTCTCGAGCAGCTCACGGTGAAGCTCCTCCGGGCCGCGGCGTTCCACCTCCTCGGTCCAGCGCGCCCGGACCGAAACGGGCGGCGGCGGGTAGAGGTCGAGCTGTGTGAGCGCTGCTCGCAAATAGAGGCCGGTTCCGCCGACCACGATCGGGCGCCGGCCCTCCGCCAGCCCCGCATCGATCTCCGCGTGCGCGAGCGGCATGAACTCGCCGACGGAGAAGGCTTCCGTCGCGGACACGAAGCCGATCAGGCGGTGCTCGAGCTTTGCCTGCTCCTCTTCGCTCGCGGCTCCACTCAGGATCTCGAGCCCCCTGTACACCTGTAGGGCGTCGGCTGAGATCGCCACCGGGTCTTCACCCCGGCCGCGGAGGAGATCCGCGAGCGCGATCGTCACGGCCGTCTTGCCGATCCCTGTGGGACCGAAGATCGCGATTACGCGGGTCAAGCCAGCGCGCGCGAGAGCAGCAGCTCCTCGCCCGCGAGCGTGGTGCTGGTGGCGCCCGTGATCTCCACCTGCGCCATCTCGCCGGCATGGGCCAGGCCAGTGAAGTTCACCGTCTTGTTGTGGCGCGTGCGCCCTCGCAGCTTGGAAGCGTCCGTGCGCGACGGGCCCTCCACCAGCACCTCCATCGTGCGGCCCACGAACCTCTGTGCGCGCTCGCGCTGGATCCGCTGCACCGCGTCCACGAGCCGCTCCATGCGCTCGCGCTTCACCTCGTGCGGCACCTGCTCCTCGAGCGTGGCCGCCTCGGTGCCGCGCCGCGGCGAGTAGATGAAGGTGAAGGCGCCGTCGTAGCGCACCTCCTCCACCACCTCCATCGTCTGCTCGAAGTCCTCGTCGGTCTCGCCGGGGAAGCCGACGATGATGTCGGTGGTGATCGCGCAGTCCGGCACGTGCTCGCGGATCATCGCCACGCGGTCCATGTAGCGCTCGCGGTTGTAGGTGCGGCGCATCGCCTTGAGGATCCGGCTCGAGCCTGACTGGAGCGGCAGGTGGATGTGCTCGCACAGGCTCGGTAGCTCGGCGTGCGCCGCGATCACGTCCTCGCGCATGTCCTTCGGGTGCGGGCTCGTGTAGCGGATGCGGTCGACCCCGTCGATCGCGTCGATCTCTCGCAGCAGGTCGCTGAAGCGGATGCGCTGCTCCTTCGGGAGGTCGCGCCCGTATGAGTTCACGTTCTGGCCGAGCAGCGTGACCTCCCGCACCCCGTCCTGCGCCAGCCTCGCGATCTCGTCTACGAGCTCGCGCGGGGAGCGGCTCACCTCGCGGCCGCGGGTGGACGGAACGATGCAGTACGAGCACCTGCAGTTGCAGCCCACGCTGATCTGCACCCACGCCTGGAACTCGCGCTCGCGCTTCATCGGAAGGTGTCCGGAGAAGCTCTCGAACTCGAAGAAGCCCTGAGCGGTGATGCTGTCGCTCGTGAGGAACTCGGCGAGCTTCGGTATCTGCCCGGGCCCGAAGGCCACGTCCACGAACGGGAACTGCCGGAACACGTCGTCCTTCACCGACTGCGCCCAGCAGCCGCCAACCCCGATCACCTTTTCCGGGTCCTCCGACTTGAGCCGCTTGGCCTCGCCGAGATGACCGACGAAGCGGCTGTCCGCGGACTCGCGGATCGAGCAGGTGTTGAAGAGGATCACGTCGGCGTCGGCGCGCTCGGGCACCTCGCTGTAGCCGAGCGACTCGAGCATGCCCTTCATGCGCTCGGAGTCATGCTCGTTCATCTGGCACCCGAAGGTGGTGACGTGGTACGTCTTCACAGCCGTCTGAAGATAGCTACTTGGGCGGGCAGGCAATCGCGGGCGAGTTGGTCCGCTTGATCCCAGCGGGAACCTTGCCGGTGAACGTGAGCCGCATGCGGCGGAACTGCGTTCGCCCTGCATTCCGGCAGAAATGTGCGCTCGACAATCTCACGCTCACGGGGTACTTGTGGAAGTGACCATTTGCGCACGACGGCTTGCAGTCGTTGATCTTCGCCGAACCCGTGCCGGTGGCGGACCTGCGACCCCAGTGCGACCACTTGAGGCCTGTGAGCACGAAATTGGCGTCGGCGCAGGTGATGATGATCCGGTGCGGCTTCACAGCCTCGTGGACGCAGTCCCGTGGCACCACCGTCTGAGTCGCCGCGCTGGTGGACGCCGTGCCACCGGCGGCGAACGCCGCGGTGACCAGCAGGATCACCATCCCCCTACTTCGCATAGTCCGTTGCCCTACTTTCCCGGATGACCGTGACCTTGATCTGACCGGGGTATTCGAGCTCCTTCTCCACCTCGCGCGCAATCTGATGCGAGAGCAGGGCGGCGGCGTCGTCGTCCACGTCGGTGGGGCTCACGATCACGCGCACCTCGCGCCCGGCCTGCATGGCGTGCACCTTCTCCACGCCCGCGTGGCGCTTGGCGATCTCCTCGAGGTTGCGCAGCCGCTTCACATACTGCTCGAGGGACTCGCCGCGGGCGCCCGGCCGTGCGCCGGAGAGCGCATCCGCCACCTGCACCACCACCGCCTCCACGGTCTGCATCTCCACCTCGTTGTGGTGGGCCTCCATCGCGTGCGCCACCGCCTCGGACTCCTTGTACTTCCGCGCGATCTCGCCGCCCACGAGCGCGTGGGGGCCCTCCACCTCGTGCGTCACCGCTTTGCCGATGTCGTGCAGCAGCGCCGCGCGCCGCGCGGTCTTGGCGCTGGCACCCAGCTCGCCGGCGATCAGGGCCGCCAGGTGAGCGACCTCGATCGAGTGCGCGAGCACGTTCTGGCCGTAGCTCGTCCGGTAGTGGAGCCGGCCGAGCAGCTTCGTCAGCTCCGGGTGCATCGCGCCCACGCCCGCCTCGAACACCGCCTGCTCCCCCACCTCGGCGATGTGCTGGTCGATCTCCGAGCGGGCCTGGAAGTACGCCTCCTCGATCCGCGCCGGGTGGATGCGACCATCCTGGAGCAGCTTCTCGAGGGTGAGCCGCGCGATCTCGCGCCGCACGCCGTCGAAGCCGGACAGGATCACGGCGCCCGGCGTGTCGTCGATGATGAAGTCGATCCCGGTGAGCGTCTCGAGCGCGCGGATGTTGCGACCCTCGCGCCCGATGATGCGGCCCTTCAGGTCGTCCGACTGGAGCTCCACCACAGACACGGTGGTCTCCACCGCGTGCCCCGCGGCCATCCGCTGCAGGCACGTGGCCAGGATGTTGCGGGAGCGGCGCTCGGCCTCCCGCTTGGCCTCGTCCTCCACCTGCCTGATCAGCCGGGCGCTGTCGTGGCGCAGGGCGTCCTCGAGCTCCTTGAGGAGAATCTGGCGCGCCTGGCCCGCGCTGAGGCCCGCGATCCGTTCGAGCTCGCGCAGGTGCTCCTGCTTCGCCTCCTTGAGCTTGTCGGCCTCTACCTCGAGGTTGCGCGCCCTGTCCTCGAGCGAACGTTCCTTGCGGCTCGCCTCCGCGAGCTTGAGATCGAGCGCCTCCTGCTTGCTGAGCAGCCGCTCCTCGATCCGGGCGAGCTCGGCCCGGCGGGCGTCGAGCTCGGGCTCGGTGTCGTCCTCCCGCGTCCCCTCCTCCCGCGTCCGCAAGGTCGTGCGCGTGGGCGCCTCCACCGCGCGGCTTTGCGGGCGTGGGCCGAGTGCCACGGCTGCGGGACGGGCGCGGCGCGTCATGAGCGCGACCACAGCCGCCGCCACCACCGCCGCAACAACTGCCGCCAGCACGATGTCCATCTCTGGTGTCTCCAGTCCGGCGCTTGGCGGCGCCGGCGTCTCGTGTCGTCGTCAAGCGGTGCGTCTCGGCTCCGCAAGACACCAGGCGTGCTTTTTAAGCGGGTAGGCGCGCTCGCGGCGCGCTCACAGTACGGCTAGCGACGCGCTCCGCGTCTCCTTTCGAGCTCGTCCTCTGGCCTTGGCTGGAACATCGGAATCAAGTTTGAAATGTCCTGTGCCCGCATCAAAAACAGTCAATTTGCTGGCTATTCGTCTCACGGCGACCGATCCGGCCGCTCTCCACAGAGTAAACCTGCGGAAGGCGGGGTGCAAGGCGCGCTCCGACGCGCCTACTTGAGCTCCGCGATCACGAGCCGGTAGCCGAGGTCGATCTCCTCAAGCTCGAGCAGGTGGGCGTGGCGCTCATGCCACGTCCCGCTGTCGAGATCGGCGCTCAAAGCCGCCAGCGCGCGCTCCGTGGCCGCCGCAGGAACCCGCGCGAAGACCGAAATTCCCGCTCTCACGGTCTCATCGAAGTACGCCTCGGGACGCCGCCAGTACGCACCGAAGAACCCGTCCAGGCAGTCGTGCGGGATCGCCACCGGCTCGAGCCGGATCATTCCGAGCCCCATTCGCAGCTCGCGCTCCCACACACCCGCCTCGCGGTAGCGCGGGGGAATCAGGTCCACGTACTCGGGCAGGTATTCCGGCACGAACCAGAACTTCGCGAACTCACCCGGATCCGCCGTGAACAGCACGACGCGCCGGCGCGCCACGCGCCGCATCTCGCCCATGCCGGCGAGCCGGTCGCGCCAGTGGTGATCGCTGAGCACGGCCATCGCCACGTCCACGCTGTCGTCCCGGAGCGGAATGGCCTCCACGTTCCCCTTGATCACCGGCGCGGCGCCCTCCGGCCGCTGGGCGATCATCACCTCTGACGGCTCGAGTGCCAGCACGTCCCGGTCACGCGGCTCGTACGAGCCGGTGCCCGCACCGACGTTGAGGACGCTCCGCCCATCCCCAAGCGCCGCCCAGATAGCCGCCGCGAGCTTCGGATCCTCCTGCCGCGTGGCCGTGTAGCTGCGGCCAATGTCGTCGTAGAACGCACCCGACGCCATACGCCACAGTCAACCACGACCACCGGGCCCGGACGGCGGGCGGTCTGAGGGACCGCCCGCACCTCGGGGAGTGGAAGCTCTAGGCCGCCTCGGCGGCGGCTGCTACCGCTTCCTCTGCT
This sequence comes from Thermoleophilaceae bacterium, assembly GCA_036378175.1. Classification (GTDB taxonomy): domain Bacteria; phylum Actinomycetota; class Thermoleophilia; order Solirubrobacterales; family Thermoleophilaceae; genus JAICJR01. Next base: position 59,485 of record DASUWY010000033.1, on the reverse strand, counting down.
GCTTCCTTCGACGCGTTCGGATCGAGCTCCGCGACGTTTGCGCCGGGGTGCGCCGGCGTGATCCCCACGGCGTCGTAGATCTTCGTCTCGATCTCCTTCGCCATCTCGGGGTTCTCGCGCAGGAAGGCCTTGGCGTTGTTGCGGCCCTGGCCGAGACGGGTGTCGCCGTACGAGAAGAACGAGCCGGACTTCTGCACGATGTCGTGCTCGAGCCCGAGGTCGAGCAGGCAGCCCTCCGCGGAGATGCCCATGCCGTATTCGATGTCGAACTCGGCCTGGCGGAACGGCGCCGCCACCTTGTTCTTCACGACCTTCACCCGCACGCGGTTGCCGACCGCCTCGACGCCCTCCTTGAGCGTCTCGATGCGGCGGATGTCGAGCCGCTGCGACGAGTAGAACTTGAGCGCGCGACCGCCCGGCTGCGTCTCCGGCGAGCCGAACATCACGCCGACCTTCTCGCGGATCTGGTTGGTGAACATGCAGAGCGTGCCGGTGCGGTTGAGGTTGCCGGCCAGCTTGCGCATCGCCTGGCTCATCATGCGCGCCTGGAGGCCCACCGTCTGGTCGCCCATCGCGCCCTCGAGCTCGGCCTTCGGCGTGAGGGCCGCCACCGAGTCGATCGCCACGACGTCGATCGCGCCTGAGCGGATCAGGAGGTCGGCGATCTCGAGCGCCTGCTCACCGTGGTCCGGCTGCGAGACGAGCAGCTCGTCCACATCCACGCCGATCCGCTTGGCGTAAGCCGGATCCATCGCGTGCTCTGCGTCCACGAACGCGCAGATGCCGCCCTGCTTCTGGGCCTGCGCCAGCACGTGGTAGATGAGCGTGGTCTTGCCCGATGACTCCGGGCCGAAGATCTCCACGATGCGCCCGCGCGGGAAGCCTCCCACGCCCAGCGCGAGGTCGAGCGACAGGGCCCCGGACGGAATGGCGGACACCTTGACGGCCGCCTCCTCGTCGCCCATGCGCATGATCGAGCCCTTGCCGAACTGGCGCTCGATCTGAGTGAGTGCGCTGTTCAGCGCCGAATCGCGGGCCTTCGCCGCCTTTTCCTGATCCTTGTCCGTATCCATGTCGGTGCTCCTCGCAGTCTTCGAGATGAACACCAAGGTACGGGTCGGATCGGACGGTATCCACACGCGTCCGTGACAAGTTTGTGACGGGTTTGTGACAACCTCGTCACGGACGCGAACCGTTCGGTGATGACGAGCTTCTAGCTGTGCCGCAGCAGCGGCTTCTTGCCCGCGCGCGTGGTGAGCTTGAAGACCTGCTTGGGCGCGCCCGGAACGGTCACGTCCAGCTCGATCTTCGCGCCCTTGCCGAGCTTGCGGCCCTTGAAGACCTTCGACAGCGACACCTTGCCGTGCTTCGCCCTGAAGGTCTTTGACCTGAACGGGCAGCCATGGCCGTGGCAGTGCACGGTCACCGTGGCGCCGTTCGGCACACCGGTGAGCACGAGCTTCCTCACCAGCGTGTTCTTGCCCGCCACCTTGAAGCCGCTCGACAGCTTGGCCTTGCTGGCCGCCGGGCCGGCGCCGAGGACGCTCTGGGAGCCGCCGCCGCCGCCGGGGCCGGAGCCACCCGTGCCGCTGCCCGTGCCGCTTGGAGGCGCCGCCGCAACGGAGAAGTGGCGCACCAGCTGGGTCACGTTCCCGGCGGAGTCCACGAAGTTGACCGTGAACGTGTGGTTGCTGCCCGGCGCGAGGCCGTCGAGCGTCTGCGAGTCCGCGCTGTCACAGGCGGCGAACGCCGCGCCATCGAGCGAGCAGGTGACCGTCGTCGGGGTGAGGTCCGTGTAGCTGAACTTGAAACTGAGCGGCCCGCTGCCTACGATCGCGCCTTCGCTCGGCCCGTCCGTGAACGAGGCGGCCGGAGCTGTGCGGTCCACGGTGAAGGTCCGGCTGCCGCTGGCCACGTTGCCCACGTCGTCGGTGGCGACCACGTGGTAGGTGTAGGTGCCATCGGCCGGCGACGAAAGCGGGCTGTATGTGCCCGCGCAAGTACTGGCGGGACCGCCGTTCAGCGAGCACTTCATGCTCGCGTCAGGGTCGGTGCCAATCGAGAGCGGCACGGTCGTGGCGTTCGTGTACGCCGGCAGAGCGCCGAGCGTGAGATTGACCACCTTGTCGACGGTGACCGTCGACGAGGAGTCGGCGACACGCCCGCTCGTGTCATAGGCACGCGCCATAAGGGTGTGCGCCGAACCCTGGGCGTAACTACCCATCGGGATTGAGGCGCCGTAGGGAGCGGTCGTGTCGGTCGCCTTCAGCGAGCCGTCGAGCCAGAACTCGACCTTCGCGATTCCTGCGTTGTCCGAGGCGGCCGCACTCGCGTTGAGGATCGTGCCCACCTTCACGCTGCCCGGCGAGACGGAGACGGACGGGTTGGTCACGTCGATCCATGTGAGCGACACAGTCCTGTCGGCGTCCAATGTGACGCTGCAACTCGAGCCGGAGCATGCGCCGGACCAGCTCGCGGCGAATCCGGACGGGCCGCCACTAGCGCTGAGCGTGTAGCTGTTCCAGCCGGTGGTGGGCTCGTCGCAGGGAGCAGAGTCGATGGGGCAGTCGATCGACTGCGTCTGCGACTTCGTGCACGTGCCGCCACTGCCGGCCGGGCAGCTGATGGCCGAGGGAGTGCTCGTGATCGTGCCGCTCGACGGCCGGGTGACCGTGAGCGTGTGCGTGAAATTCTCGGTGACGGTCCCGCCGCCGCCGCACCCGCTTGCTGGGCAGTCGGCCGCGGCCGGGCGTGGAAGCGCGAGCGCAAGCACCGCGCAGAAAAGAACTATGAACAGGGTGAACGCGAACAGCAGACGCTGGTCGCCGGGCTGCGAGCCGGACACTGAAAACCTCCCGCTGAAAGGGCCTTGGACGCCGCAAGTGTGCGATTTCGCAGGGCCCCATCGGAAGCGCGCTAGCCACCGATTCGCGGTATGGGTAACCGAACTAGGTCAGAAGCCTGACCCGAGCCCGGATCTCCGCCAGGCGCGGTCAGTGCCCGTGCCGCTTCTTCTTCTTCGCCTTCCCCGAGGAGATCGTCAGGTTGACCTTCTTGCCCGCGGCGAAGTCGCCCGTCGACGGCGTGGTCCTTATCACGGCGCCCCGAGGCACCTTGCGCGAGTGTGCGCGGCTCACCTTTCCGGGCTTGCAGTGGAGGGCGCGCAGGATCCGCTTGGCCACCCGGAGCGAGACGCCGCCCAGCGGGGGAACGACGCACGCGTTGCTCACCGGCACCACCGCGGGCCCGACGCTCAGCGTGGCGCTGGCGTTGTTGTTTCCGAGGTTCGGATCGGGGAACGACGCGGGGGTCGCGGAGAAGGTGTTCGCGTAGCTTCCGGCATGGGTCGGCACCACGGTGACCACCACGGGGACGGAGGCCCCCGGAGCGAGCGAGGCGATCGCACAGGTCACCGTCTGGCCGGCCACCGAGCAGGTGCCACCGCCCGCCACAGCGGAGTTGACCGCGAGGCCGGCAGGCACGTTGTCCACCACGGTCACCGGGCCTCCTGAAACTCCCCCGTTCGTCACGAGCGCGGAGAGCTGGCCAAGGCTCCCGGCGGCCGCTCCCGCGGGCCCCGCCGCGGCCGTGACGGCGACGTCTTCGGACTGCTGAATGGTCGCAGCGACGTTCGTCACGATCTGCGAGCCGGTCTCAGCGACCGGCAGCGTCTGACCGGGCGCGGGTGTCGAACTACCGCTCGGCCCCAGCGCCATCGCCTGATCCATCAAGGAGAGTGAGCCGCCCTGGAAATAGCAGGTCACGCTGGATGACGGTGCGAACACGCCCATGGTGTCGCCGGCGTCTGCCGGGATCGGGGTGGCGACGTTGAAGGATGCGACAGCGGGAAGCGGGTTCGGCAGCGGCTCGGTGTCGGTTCCCACCACGTTGTAGGCGGTCCGCCCGGAGTTCGGGCGTAGGAGCACGAACGTCACCTGGTCGCCAGGGTTGCCGCCCGACGTGTTGAGCTGCCACTGAGTGACCCGCCCGCCGCCCGCCGGTACCTCGTAGGGCATGGCAGGGTCGCTGCTCCACTGGCCGATGACGCCCGGACCACAGGAGCCGGGTGACGTGCCGGCCGGCGCCGTCGAGGTGCCGATCGTGGCGGCATGGGCGGGCGCCGTGGCGAGAAGCACGCCGACGGCAACAGCTACGAGTGAGTACCGCTTGCGAGTCATTTGTCTCCCTGTTGCGAGTCCGGAATCACGACCGTAAGACAGGGTCTGGCGCAGCGCCAGCATCGAGCGCGTCCGAAATCTGACGCCTCCCTAGCGCGGCACGACGATCTCGCCGAATTTTTCGCAGCGGCCGAACTCGTGGTCGCGGGCGGTGAGCGCCGCGGCGATGGCGTCGCGCTCGTCCTGGTTGGTGCGCTCTGGCACTCCGTGCAGGCGTTGCGCTGCGAGCGCCGCACGGCTCCAGGCCGACCGCGGCCGGCCGTTGCGCGGCCCGTACCAGCGCGTCCACGAAGCTGTGGGGAAGCATTCGATCACCCGGAAGTGCAGGTGCGAAAAAGCTTCGTATAGACGCAACCCTTCGGCGATCCATTCGTAATACGGGTTGCCATCCAGCTTCTCCGGAGGCGGGGTCCAGCGGATGCCGCACACCGCCACGCACAGGGCTCTCTCCTCCGGACGATGTGTGGCCCCAGGAGCAGCGAGCGAGCGGGGGCTGTCGATCGCCACCACGCTCGGCCGGGCCTCCGCGGCCCACGTGACCACGTCAGCAACCGACTGCCGCCGTCGCAGCCCGGCGAGCCGCCGGTCTTCCACAAGCGCGACGTCGAAGCGCTTCCGCTTCCCTCCCACATCAACACCCATCCACCGTGGCATCAGCGGCATGATGTCCCTACCCTCACCGGAATGGCCACCTGGGACGACGTCCGGCGTCTCGCGCTGGCACTGCCGGAGACGAGTGAGCGCATCTCGCGCGAGAACGCGCAGTGGACCGTGAAGGACAAGCTGTTCGTGTGGGAGCGCCCGCTCAGGAAGTCCGACCTGAACGCGCTCGGGGACAGTGCCCCCGCGGGACCGATCCTCGGCGCGCGGGTCGAGCACGAGCTCGCAAAGCAGGCGCTCATCGAGGACAACCCGGCCGTCTTCTTCACCACGCCGCACTTCGACGGCTATCCGGCGATCCTGGTGCAGCTCGAGAAGATCAGTGCCGAGGACCTCGAAGAGGTGGTGACCGAGGCGTGGCTCGTGCGAGCGCCCAAGCGCCTGGCCGAGCAGTACCTCGCAGAGAACGCGTGACACGGGTCCTCCTCATCTGCGGCAGCCTGCGCGCGGAATCCACGAACGCCGCGGCTCTGCGCACGGTCGCGGCGCTCGCGCAGGACGGAACGGACACCGTGCTCTACGAAGGGATGGCAGCGCTACCGCACTTCAACCCGGACGATGACGTGGAGGGCGCCACGCCTCACCCCGGCGTGGCGGATCTGCGCCGGCAGATCGCCGAAGCCGACGCGATCCTGTTCTGCACTCCCGAGTACGCCGGCGCGCTGCCGGGCGCCCTGAAGAATCTGCTCGAGTGGACCATCGGCGACGGCGGCACGTACGGGAAGCCGGTGGCCTGGATCAACGTGTCGGGTCCAGCAGCCCCCACCGGCGGCGCGGACGCGCACGACTCGCTGCGCAAGGTGCTCACCTACTCCGGCGCGAGCATCGTGGAGAGCGCCTGCGTACGCGTGCCCCTCGTGCGCCAGGCGATCGGCGTGAACGGCCTCGTGTCCGACGCGGGCGCGCGCGAGCACCTCGCCGGCGCCCTCGCGCGGCTCGCCGCTAGCGCACCGGCGGCGGCTTCCCCTCCGCGGTAGCGGACAGCTCCGGGTCCCATTCGCACACCGCGCACGCGTGCCTGAACGCCGAGCGGGCGAACTCCAGCGCGTAGGCGTGCGGATCGGGCTGCGCGATCACGTCCTCCCAGTCGAGGATGAACTCGCCGAGTGCGTCGTCCCAGCGCGCCGCGTCCGGGTCGAGCCGGCCACCCGAGAAACCCTCGGGCGCGGGGTGTGCGTACGCATAGAAAGCCGGCTTCCCGTAGCGGCCGTCGCCCGGCCACCATCCCACGGCCACCTCCTGGGAGTCCATGGCGTTGCGCATGATGTAGTCGTCCGACGGCGGGTCGGCCGGCTGCCCCGAGAAGAGGTTCACCGCGAGGTCGAACGAGCCCCACCAGGCGTTCATGGGCGTGGACCGGCCGCGGTACGGCGCCCGGAAGTCCGCCAGCACGAGCGCCGCGCGTGTGGCCATCTCGAAATACACGCCCACATGAGCGGTGTCGTACGTCGCGTGCTCCTCGTCCTCGTCGAGCGGCACGCTCCACGGCACCTCCTGTGGCGTGGTGTCGAGAGTGACCTCGCCGGCGATCTCGCGTACCGCCTCGAGCACGTCCCGCGTGACCTCACCAACGCCTCGGTTCAGCGTGAGCGGCACCCGCCGGATACCCCCGCCGCTGTGCTCGATCACCGCCTCGTGCACGTGGAGATCGAGGCACGCGACGAAAGCCCCGGAGCCGTCCGGCGCCGGCAGGGGATGCGTCTCCCAGCCGCGAGCCGAGAGCTGCAGAGCCGCGTGCTGGAGCTGCGGCTCCGGAGGCGCGAGAACCGCCGCGAGCTTGCCGAGCACCTGCGTGTGGGCGTGCAGCGTGTCGCACGTGGGTTTCCACTCCTCGTACCGGAGCGACGGCCAGCCCATGCGAGGACGTTAGCGCTCAGGCTGCGACGGGGTGCTTGCGCCGGCGCTTCCGCCCGGCCACCGCTATCGGAGCGTGTCCGCGAATCTCCTCGAGCAGCCTGATCGCCAGCGCCGCCGCCTCCTCGCCCTCGGCAAGGCCGCCCTCCGCCGGCCTGAAGAACTTCACCCACACGCGCGGGCGAGTGGGGAAGCGCGGAATGTCCACCGTGCCTGTGACCGCTACGCACACGATCTCGGCCTCCGGAACGGCCGCGGCCAGGCGGCCGAAGCCGCTGCGCGCCCGCAGCTCACGCCCCAGGCTGCGCGTGCCCTCCGGAAAGATGCCGATGCAGGCGCCCGCGCGCAGCTCGTCGATGGCCCTCTGCATCGCCCTCTCGTCCTTCTTCCCGCGCTCGATCGGGATCTGCCCCATGCTGTCGAGCACTCGATCGAGCCCCTTGATCTTCCAGAGCGACGACTTGGCCAGCGCGCGTATCTGACGCCGAGGAAGCGCGGCAACGCCTATCGCCACGGGATCCCAGTACGAGTCGTGGTTGCCCGCGAGCAGCACCGACCCGTGCTCCGGCATGTGCTCGAGGCCCTCCACCTCGAGCCGTGCCCAGCGGCGGACGATCGGCGAGCAGACCTTCATCGCGATCCGGTAGCCCCGGGTCATCGGCTCAGGCGCGGTCATGGACGGGGATCTTGCCAGCCGGAGGGGCTAAGCGCCGATTACGTGGAGCTCCTCTTCCCCAATGCGAACCACGTCTCCCGCGCGCAGCTGGCGGCCGCGCCTGTCCTCCGGCTCGCCGTTGACGAGCACCGGATCCCAGGCGAGCAGATCCTTCACCTCGCTGCCACTGCCCACCACGCCCGCGAGCTTGAGCAGCTGACCGAGGCGGATCGTGTCTCCCCTGATCCGAATGTCGCGTTCCACGCCCTCAGCATCGCAGGCCGGAGAGCCGATAACTGTGGGGATGAGCAGGCGAACCCTCCTCGCCATTCCCATCGCGGTCTTCGCGATCGCGCTTGCCGTGCTGCTCGCGCACGGCAGCGGCGAGCCGAAGCTGCCGCTGCCGCGGCAGAAGGCGCTGAACGCGGCGCTCGCCGATCCGCTGATTCACAAGCAGCTGATCGCGCGCGGCTGGGACCACGCGCGCATCGGTCCGCTCGACTCGAAGCTCGCCCGCGTGACCTTCTTCGACGGGCCGCGCATCCGCGCGGTGGCGGCCGTGGACGCGCGCGGCGTGGTGGAGCACACGCAGGTCTACACCCCTGGCGCGCCTCGCTATGGGTCGCGGCTGAGCGACGCTCCGTGGCTGCTCGCGCTGCTTGCGATCGGCTTCGTGCTCGCCACCGCCACGCTGCCCCTGCTCAGCCTCCGGAACCTCGACGTGCTGGCGCTACTGGCTCTCACGGTTCCGATCCTGGCCGGTGATCGTGACCTGCTGGAGCTGAGCGTGCTGTCCGGTTACGTGCCGCTCGCCTACCTGTGCTGGCGGTTCGTGCACCGAGCTACGCGAAGCGAAGAGCCTGCCAGCGCGCGCCCGCTGTACGACCTGCTCACGCCACGCGCAATCGCCTACGGGATCGGCTTCGCGGCCGGCCTGCTCGCGATAGTGGCGGTGAGCTCGCCGGGGGCGATCGACGTGGGCTTCGCGTCCACCGCCGGCGCCACCCTGCTTCTTCACGGCACTCTCCCCTACGGCCACATGCCATCCGACCTCGTGCACGGCGACACCTACCCGCTTCTCAACTACGTGCTCTACCTGCCGGCGGCGGCTGTTTCTCCTGTACGGGACGCGTTCGACGACACCTCGAGTGCCGTGCTCATGGCGTTCGCCGCCACCCTCGTGGTGGCGCTCGCCCTGCGCGGCAGCGGGCGGCGCGCGGTGCTCGCATGGCTCACCTTCCCGCCGCTCGCGGTGGCCGTGGCGAGCGGAACCAACGACCTGCTGCTTGCCGCCGCGCTCGCTCTGGCGCTCGCGGCCGCGGCCCGCGGCGGGCGGGCGGCCCTCGCGCTCACGGCAGGCGCATGGATCAAGCTCGCCCCGCTGGCTCTGCTGCCGGTCTGGCTCGCCCGCACGCGCGGGAGGCCGCTCCTTCGCGCCGTTGGCGCCGTCGCCGTGCTCAGCGCAGCGCTCACGATCTGGATCGTCGCGCTGGGCGGTGCGGCCGCGCCCGGCCACATGCTCCACGCGCTCACCTTCCAGCTCGACCGCGGCACGCTCCAGTCGGCCTGGACGCTCCTCGGTCTCGGGGCGGCCCAGCAGGTGGCTCAGGCGGCCACCATCGCGCTGATCGCGTGGGCCGCGCTGCGCGCGCGCCACTTCGGCACCGACGCCGCGCGCCTGGCCGCCGTCTCCGGGGCCGTGCTCGCCGCGCTTCAGCTAACGGCCAGCAACTGGTCGTACCTCTACGTGGTCTGGCTCTTCCCGTGCGCGGCGGTGGCGCTCCTCGCGGAGCAGCGCGCGGTTACTCGGCGGAGATGACCTGCTCGACGCTGTTCGCCGACTGGCCGTTGGCCGCCACGAGCAGCTTGAAGTCGTGCGGGTGCGAGGCCGCGATGAGCGCCTCGTCCATCGAGATGCGGCCAGCGTCCATGTGCTGGTGCAGCGCTTGGTCGAACGTCTGCATCCCGTAGTACGCGCCCTCGGCGATCGCCTCCGACAGGCGTGAGGTCTCCTCCGGGCGCATGATCATGTCGCGCACGCGGCCGGTCATCCGCAGCACCTCGCAGCACACCACGCGGCCGCGGGCGTCCGCGGTCTTCACCAGCCGCTGCGACACGATTCCGCGCAGCGTGCTCGCGAGCATCAACCGTGCCTGCTGCTGCGCGCGCGTCGGGAAGAAGTCCACGATGCGGTTCACGCTCTCCGTCGCGTCGAGCGTGTGAAGGGTCGAGAGCACGAGATGCCCGGTCTCGGCGGCCGAGAGGGCGGTGCGCACGGTTTCCTCGTCGCGCATCTCGCCGATCAGGATCACGTCCGGGTCCTGCCGCAGCACGCGCCTGAGCGCGCGCGCGAACGACTCGGTGTGGATGCCGACCTCACGCTGGTTGATCACCGAGCGGCGATCACGGTGAACGAACTCAATCGGATCCTCGATCGTGACGATGTGGCGGGCGCGCTCGGAGTTGATCTGGTCGACCATCGCGGCGAGCGTGGTGGTCTTGCCGGAACCGGTGGAGCCGGTGATGAGAACGATCCCCCGCTCCTCTCGGGCCAGCTCTGGGATCGCCGGCGGCAGCCCGAGCTCATCCGCCGTACGGATGCGCTCCGGGATCAGGCGGCAGACGAGCGTGATGCCTCCGAGCTGGCGGAAGGCATTGACCCTGAAGCGGCCGGGATTCGCGCCGCCGTGGGCGTAGGAGAAATCAACTTCGTGCTCGCTCTCGAATTCCGCGACCCTCCCCGGATCCTCGAGCATTTGCCAGAGCGCACGCTCTGTATCGGATGGGTCGAGCAAGCGCACGTCCTCCAGCGGCACGATGTCGCCGTTGACCCGCACGAGCGGCGGCGAGCCGTGCTTCAGGTGGAGGTCCGAGCCCTGCCACTCTGCCACGCGGTCCAACGTGGCGGTCAGGTCGAAGTCGCGTTTCTCCATTTGGGTGTCCGTCCCCTTCGGGCAGCCGGGGAAGCATCCCGAGAGGGTCCGTCGTCAATGCATCGGACGATCGGGCGCGATCCTTGAGTCCTACCTGCGCGCCAAGTTGATCCGCTCGAGCGGCTCATAGCGGGCGCCACGCGGGCTGAGATGCGAGCGGTACAGCGTGACCTGGCCGGCCTCAAAGGGCGTGCCGGGCAGGCCCTCCGCCGGCACGGGCGGGACCCGGCGCTCGCCTCTCTTCACCCGCGCGAAGGTCACGTGCGGCCAGAAGGGGCGTTTCTCCGGCCGGTACAGCCGTGCCCCGGCCAGCGCATCGGACGCTGCCGCCTGCACGGACGTCGCGCGGCCGGAGTCGTCCGCGAGGTCGAGAGCGAACAGGCGCGCGTCGCGCGGCGGCACCCCCCGGACGCCCTGGACGGCCAGCAGAGGCGCCGCCATCCCTCGCAGAGGCTCGAAAGCGAGACTCGCCGCCAGCTCGATCTTCTTCTCCGGCAGATAGCCGAGGAACACGAGCGTGACATGAAGAGCCTCGGGCGCGACCGGGCGAAGGTCGCTCCGGCCGCTCAGCGCCTCCTCGCGCCAGGCGAGGATATGGGCGCGTGCGTGCTCGGGCAGGTCGAGCGCCAGGAACAGCCGCGCACGCGGCGAGCCGGGCCGCTCCCTGCTCAGAGCGGCGCCTTCTCCCCCACGAGCACCCTGCGCAGGAGGTGCATCGCGACGGTGGTCGAGCGGTCCCGCACGTCCGCACGATCGCCCGGGAGCCGCGTGTCGCGTACGAGGCATTCCCCGTTCGTGCTCTTCACGCACCAGCAGACGTAGCCCACCGGCTTCTCCGTGGTCCCGCCGCCGGGACCGGCCACTCCCGTGATCGCCAACGCAAGGTCCGCCTCGAAGCGCGCCAGCGCGCCGTCGGCCATCGCCTCGGCCACCTCCTTCGACACGGCGCCGTGTTCCGCAATCAGCGCCGGGTCCACGCCGAGGAGCTCGGACTTCGCCTCGTTCGAATACGACACCACGCCGCCGGCCACGTATGCGGACGAGCCGGGGCGCTCGGTGAGACGTGCCGCGAGCAGGCCGCCGGTGCACGATTCGGCGGTGGCGATCCAATGACCCTCGAGCAGCTTGGCGATCTGCTCGTCGATCACCGTGCCATCGCGGGAGTAGAGCGCGTGCTCGTGGCGCTCGGCCACGAGTTCCTCGAGAGCGTCCCACGTGTCCTCGGCGGACGGCTCGAAACGCGCCGACAGCTCCACCTCGCCCCGCCGCAGGCACGTTGTGATCTCCAGCCCATCGAGGCTGCCGATCTGCCGCTCTGCCGCCCGCAGCGTCTCCGCAATTTCCGATTCTGGGATGCCGAACAGCCTCAGCATCCGTTCGCGGTACTCGGGCCGGCCGGCCACGGCGGCCTGGAACGCGTCCGTCTCCACCGCGATCGGCCACATCGCCTGCAGCTCCCGCGGCGGGCCGGGCATCACCACGATCGTCGGCCCTCCGCGGCCCTCCGCGGGCGGCACCACGAGGCCGGGCGCCGTGCCGGCGGGATCGATCGGCGTCGCGCCGTGCGGGACAAGAGCCTGCTTGCGGTTTGCCTCGAGCACGGCGTCGCGGTCGAGGTGCTGAAAGCGCTTCATCAGCGGCTCGAGGATGCGTGCGATCTTCGCCTCCATCGCCGCGTCGAGCTCGAGCGGCCGCCCCTGGAACTCCGCCACCACCTCGGCAGTGAGATCGTCAGCGGTGGGCCCCAGCCCGCCGCTCGTCACGATCAGCTGCACGCCCTCGTCCGCCAGGAAGCGAAGCTGGGCCGTCATGTCCTGCGGGCGGTCGCCGCAGATGGTCACGTGGGCGAGGTCGATACCGAGCTCGAACAGCCGCTCCGCGAGCCACGGCCCGTTGCGGTCGCTGATCTTCCCGCTCAGCACCTCGGTGCCGGTGACGACGATTCCCGCGCGGACCGTCATGCGCACGGTCGCTGGCCGACCGGGATGTCCTTGTGCTTGCCCGGCGTGAAGTCGATCCCCGCCGGGTTCGGCCCCACCACGAGCGGCACGCGCTTGCCGTTGGCGGTGATCGTCACGGACGTCTTCCCCAGGTTCACGCGGAGGTGGTGGCCGTGGAAGGCCTGTGTCTGTGAGGTGATCCCCTGGTACACGGGCGTGGTGCCGAGCCCCCGGTCCACGCAGATGTAGGTGGGCACGGTGGGTGTGATGCGAAGGCTCACTCGGGTTGGCGTGGCGGCGTGGGTGGAATGGTGCCTGCGGTGGGGCTTCTTCGGCTTCGTCGCCTGGGTGGACGTGGAGCTCGTGGCCTTCGATCCGCCGCCGCTGCTCACCAGGCCGATCACGGCAAGCACGATCACACCCACGAGGATCACGGCGACTATGGCTGCGCCGCGGCCCGGCGGCCTGCGCTCATAGCGGCGATCACGCCGGTCGCGCCGGTCACGCGCGCGGGGCTGGCCGGCGAGCGGTGGGAGCTCGCCCTCCTCTCGCGGCTCGTACTGGGCGCGGTATTCGTCGAGGAGCCTGTGGGCGTCGAGGCCGAGCGCCTCGGCGTAGGTGCGCAGGAAGCTCTTCGCGAACGTGCTGCCCGGGAGGAGATCGAACTCCTCGTTCTCCATCGCGCGCAGGTACTTGGCCCGGATCTTGGTCTTGGCCTCGATCTCGGTGATGTCGATCTTCTGGCGCATGCGCGCTTCGCGCAGCGTGTCACCGATTTGCTGGGGCATTGCAGCCCCATTGTGGCGGGTGACTGGTGACTGGTGACTGGTGACTGGAGCAGGCCGCCCCTACCAGTCACCAGTCACTAGTCACTCGGAGCGCCTACCGGCTCGTCCAGCGCGTCCAAGACCCGAGGCAGATCGCCCTCCGTTATGAGGACCTGCCTCGCCTTCGACCCCTCATAGCCCGAGATGACTCCGCGCCTCTCCATCATGTCGATCAGGCGGCCGGCTCGGGTGTAGCCGATGCGGAGGCGGCGCTGGAGCATCGAGGTGGAGGCGCTGCCGAGCTGAACGACCGTGGCGATGGCCTCGCCGAGCAGGTCGTCGGAGTCCGGGTCGAAGTCGCGATCGCCGTCGTCGCCCGCGCCTTCGACCGCCTCGAGCAGCTCCTCGTGAAGCTCGGGCTCGCCCTGCTTTGCCCAGTGCGAGGTGATCTTCTCGATCTCCTCCTCTGTGATGAACGCGCCCTGGATGCGCGCGCCGCGCGACTCGGAGGCGGGCCGGAAGAGCATGTCGCCCTGGCCGAGCAGCGACTCGGCACCGTTCTGGTCGAGGATCACGCGCGAGTCCGTCTGCGAGGACACGGCGAAGGCGATGCGAGCGGGAACGTTCGCCTTGATCATGCCGGTGATGATGTCCGCGCTCGGGCGCTGCGTGGCGAGCAGCAGGTGGATGCCCACGGCGCGCGACTTCTGCGCGAGCCGGATGATCGAGTCCTCCACCTCGCCGGGCGCCACCATCATCAGGTCCGCAAGCTCGTCGATCACGCAGAGGATGTACGGGAGCGGCTGCTCGCCCTCGCGCTCGCGGTGACGGTTCAGCTCCACCAGGTTGCGCGTGCGGGCGCGGCTCATGATCGAGTAGCGCTCCTCCATCTCCTTGATCAGGTTGGCGAGCGCGTTGGCCGCCAGGCGCGGGCTCGTGATCACCGGCGTGAGCAGGTGCGGAATCGCGTCGTAGTGGTTCAGCTCCACCTGCTTGGGATCCACCAGCACGAGGCGCACCTCGTTCGGCGTGGCGCGCAGGAGGATCGAGGAGAGCATCGCGTTCACGCACCCGGACTTGCCTGAGCCGGTGGTGCCGGCCACGAGGATGTGCGGCTGCTTGGCGATGTCCGTGCCGATGGCCTTGCCCGCGATGTCCTTGCCGAGCCACACCGTGAGCGGCGACCAGCCCTTGGGCGCCTCCTGGTACACGTCGCCGAGGTGCACGATGCGGCGCACCTGGTTCGGCACCTCCACGCCCACGGCCTGCTTGCCGGGAATGGGCGCGAGGATGCGTACGTCGGTGGCGGCGAGCGCGTATGCGAGGTCGTCCTTCAGCGCGCTCACCTTCGACATCTTGGTTCCGGGCGCGAGGCGCAGCTCGTAGCGGCTCACGTGCGGTCCGGTGACGGTTCCCACCACCTGCGCCTCCACGCCGAAGTGGCCGAGCGCCTCCACGAGCTGGGCGGCGGTGCGCTGCTGACCGCTCGTGTCCACCTTCGCGTTGCCGTTCGAGCGCTTGAGCTTTGACGGACTGGGGAGCGAGTACTGGATGTCGTCCGCCTCGGTCACCGCCGAACGCTTGTTGCCCATCGGCGTGAGCTGCTCCTGGCGCGGCACGTCGTCCTCGTGCACGGCCGCCACGCCCGCGGTCACGTCGTCCTCGATCTCGGACTCCGCCTCCTCGGACTCCGGCTGTGACTCGTCGATGGTGTCGGCCTCGTCCTCCTGCCCGAAGAGGTCCGGGAAGCGACGCTCTCCGTCCAGCGCGGGCGCCTCCACATGGGTCGCGCGCACCACCGGCTCCACCTCGGGCGGCCGGTCGTCGTCGAGGGACGGCGGCGCCGGCTTCTTGTCGCTCGGCTCCTTGCCTGACACGAGCGCGGTGAACTCCTGCGTGGACTGCCGCACGCGCCGGGTGGTGGCGGTCACGCTGTCGCCCGTCGCCTTGACGATGCCCGCGAGCGAGGCACCGCTCAGGAGCAGGATCCCAGCCGCCATGAGGAACAGGAACAGGATGTCGGTGCCGAACTGCTGGATCAGCGTCTTCGTGACGGCGTACATCGCGTCGCCCACGAGGCCGCCGTGGTCCTTGAAGTACTCGGGCTGGAAGTAGCCGTGCCGGGCGGGATGCGCCGGGCCGATCCCGAACGAGCGCGCGGCGAGGCCGAGCATGAGCCCCGCGAGGAGACAGATGGCACCCGCCCTGAAGGGGCGCACGGACGGCAGGAGCTGCCGCATCACGAGCACAGCGCCCGCGCCGAACATCGCAACCGGCACGAGATAGCCCACGCCGCCGAACAGGTAGACGAACCCGTCCGCGAGTGCCTGCCCCACCTTCCCCCCATCCCAGCCGAGGTAGAAGACGAAGGCGAAGAACGCGGCCAGCGCCACCAGGCCGAGCCCGATGAGATCGAGCTCGTGATCGTCGAAATGCGGCATCTGCGGCAGCCGCAGGACATCTGAGAACATCCTCTGTCGCCCGCGGCGAGCCTTCTTTTTCGGAGGTCGGCGGCTTGCCATGTCTAGCGCGAAAGGCTTCGACGCCGGCTTCCGCCTCCCTCCCCGCGCACAAACACCGAATCTCCGCGGCTAAAGCCGGGTTAAATCAGCGCGAGCGGGCGGTCCGCTGCAAATACCATCAATGTGATGGCACCCAAGCCGCGTGTACTGGTGGTGGAGGACGACGCCGAAATTGGCGGCGCTCTCCGGCGGTCGCTGCGGCTGGAGGGTTACGACGTGCGCCTTGCCGAGGACGGCGTGGCGGCGCTCGAGGAGTCGGCTGTGTTCGAGCCCGATGCGGTGGTGCTCGACCTCGGTCTGCCCCGGCTGGACGGCATCGACGTGTGTCAGCGCATCCGCGACACGAGCGACGTGCCGATCCTCATGCTCACGGCGCGCGACGGCGTGGACGCGCGCGTGAAGGGGCTCGACTCGGGGGCAGACGACTACCTCGTCAAGCCGTTCGACCGCCAGGAGCTGCTCGCGCGCCTCCGCGCGCTGCTGCGCCGGCGGCCGCCGCGCGGCAGCGCCTTCCTGGTGGTCGGGGACCTGCGCCTGAACCCCGACACGCGCGAGGTGATGCGCGGGGACCGCCCGCTCGAGCTCACGTCCCGCGAGTTCGAGCTGCTCGAGTACATGATGCGTAACGAGCGGCTTGTGGTGTCGAGGGAAGCGCTGCTCGAGAACGTCTGGGGCTACCAGGTTCTCGTGGAGACGAACACGGTGGACGTGTTCGTGTCCAACCTGCGGCGCAAGCTCGAGGCCGGCGGCGAGCCGCGTGTGCTTCACACGGTTCGCGGCGCGGGGTACGTGTTGCGCGCGGCATGAACCGTTTCGACAAGCTCCCGGTCCGCTGGCGGCTGGCGATCACATCCGCGGGGCTCACGTTCGTGATCCTGCTGCTGTTCGCGGTGCTCGTGGAAGTGGTGACGGTGTCGCGCCTGCGGTCCGATTTCGACAACGATCTCCAGGTGTCGGCGCAGCAGCTTCAGGACCGGCTGCACTGGGACCGGACGCTCGAGGGCTTCCAGCTCACAAGCCAGCCGGACGCGCTCGAAGCCGCCACCGCAGGCGGCGCCGTGATCAGCTTCATCGACCTCAGGGACCGCCGCACCACCTACGCGCCCGTGAAGCACCCGCCGAACCTCGGCCGCCCCCGCTCCGGGATACACGACGTGAACGGCTATCGCGTCGTGACCAAGGCGCTCTATCCACCGCAGGGTGGGCCCGTCGGCTACATGGAATACGGCAAGCCCAAGGCCAACCTGGCGCACACCATCGGGCGTGTGCGGCTGTTCCTCATCCTCGGCGTGCTCGGCGGGTCGCTGCTGGCGCTCCTGGCGGGCCTTGCGGTGGCGCGGCGCGCCATGTCACCGATCGCCCGCCTCACCAGCGCCGCCAAGGACATCGCACGCACCCGTGACCCCGCGGTCCATCTGCCGATGCCCGAGGCGGATGACGAGGTGGCGGACCTCGCTCGAACCCTCGAGCAGATGCTCATCGCGCTCGACTCCGCGCGCGGCGAGACCGAGGGGATGCTCGAGCGCCAGCGCGAATTCGTGGCCGACGCCTCCCACGAGCTGCGCACTCCGCTCACGAGCATCCTCACGAACCTCGAGCTGCTCGAGGCCGACCTCGAGGGGGAGGACCGCGAGATCGCGAGCGCCGCGCTTCGCTCGTCGCAGCGCATGCGACGACTGGTGGCCGATCTGCTGCTGCTGGCCCGCGCGGACGCCGGGCGCCAGGTGCCGCATGAGCCCGTGAACCTCGCCACCATCGTGCGCGAGGCCGCCGCCGAGGTGGCGCCCACCGCGCTCGACCACGACCTGTCGGTGGACGCGGACGAGACGCGCCTGATGGTCGACGGCTCGGCCGACGAGCTGCACCGCCTCGTGGTGAACCTC
Source organism: Thermoleophilaceae bacterium (assembly GCA_036378175.1). Lineage (GTDB taxonomy): Bacteria > Actinomycetota > Thermoleophilia > Solirubrobacterales > Thermoleophilaceae > JAICJR01. The sequence goes on along the minus strand of DASUWY010000033.1, from coordinate 42,093 downwards.
ATCGGCAACGCGGTGAGCCACACGCCGGCCGGCACGTCCGTGCACGCGGCGGTGAGGCGGGACGGCGCCGCAGTAACGCTGATGGTCGAGGACAACGGCCCAGGCGTGCCGCCGGAGCTGCGCGACCGGATCTTCGACCGCTTCGTACGAGGCGATGGTGACGGCGGCACGCGCTCCGGCAGCGGACTCGGCCTCGCGATCGTCAAGGCCGTGGCGGACGCGCATGGCGGCTCGGTGCATCTCGAGAGCCCGGCAACCGGAGGCGCGCGATTCATCGTCACGCTGCCCGGGGCGAAGGTGCCCGCGCGGGCTGAAGAGCCGCTCCGGGCCTAGACCTCCACGACCACAGGCAGCACCATCGGCCGCCGCTTGAGGCGCTCGTAGACGAAGCGCGCCACGTCGTCGTGCAGGTGGCTCTGGAGCAGGTCGATCTCCCTGATCTCCTCGTCCGCGGAGCGCTCGAGCGACTCGTCCACGGCCTCGCGGATCTCGTCGAGCAGGCCGTCCACGTCGTCCGCGAACGGCACCCCGCGGAAGATGATCTCGGGCGGCGCGACCGAACGGCCGTCCTGCTCGCCGATCGTCGCCACGACGATGAAGATGCCGTCCGCCGACAGCATCCGGCGGTCGCGCAGCGCCACGTCCTCGATGTCCCCCACGTCCACGCCGTCCACGAAGATCATTCCCGCCTGCTCGCGCTCGGCGAAGCGGGCGCCGCGCTCGTCGATCTCGAGCGGCAGGCCATTCTCGCCGCGGAAGACGTCCTCGGGATCCACGCCCACCGCCTCCGCCAGCTCGGCGTGCAGCCGGATACGGCGGTGGTCGCCGTGGACGGGCAGCACGTAGCGCGGATGCGTGAGGTTGATCATCAGCTTGAGCTCTTCGGCGTAGCCGTGGCCGCTCGCGTGGATCGGCGCGTCCTGCGGCGTGATCACGTCGGCGCCCAGATGGAAGATGCGGTCGATCGTCTCGTTCACCGCGCGCTCGTTCCCCGGCACCGGGGTGGCGGAGAAGATCACGGTGTCGCCGCTGTGCAGCTCCACCTGCGGGTGGTCGCCGTGCGCCATCCGCCGCAGCGCCGAGAGCGGCTCGCCCTGGCTCCCGGTGGAGATCACGACCATCTTGTGGTCCGGGAAGTCCTCGATCTCGCGCACCGGCACGAGCATCCCGTCGGGGATATGGATGTGCCCGAGCCCGCGCCCGATGTTCACGTTCTTGCGCATCGACCGTCCCACGAGCGACACCTTGCGTCCGAGCGACGCCGCGGCATCCACCACCTGCTGCACGCGGTGAATGTTCGAGGCGAAGCAGGTGACCACCACGCGTCCCTCGCAGCGTGAGAGAGCCTGCTCGAGGTGCGGCCCCACGCTCGACTCCGACTCCGCGATGCCCGGCCGCGTGACGTTCGTGGAGTCGCCGCACAGGAGCAGCAGCCCCTCGCGGCCGAGCTCCGCCAGGCGCGAGACGTCCGCCGGGATGCCGTCCACGGGGGTCTGGTCGAACTTGTAGTCGCCGGTGATGAGCGTGGTGCCCAGCTCACAGCTGAGCGCCACGGCGAAGGCGTCCGGGATCGAGTGCGCCATCTTCACCATCTCCACCTCGAACGGGCCACATTCGAGCGGCTCGCCCGGCTCCACCTCGTACACGGGCATGTCCTTCAGCCGGTGCTCGTCGAGCTTCGAGCGCACCATCGCGACGGTGAGCGGGCCGCCGTAGACGTTCGGCACGTTGTCCGGGCCGATCTCCCGCAGCACGTACGGCAGCGCTCCCACGTGATCCTCGTGGCCGTGCGTGAGCACGATCGCCTCGATGTCCTCGGCGCGCTCGCGCAGGTAGCTGAAATCCGGCAGCACGAGGTCGATCCCGAGCTGGTCGGGCGTGGGGAACATGAGCCCGGTGTCGACGACCACGATGCGGCCGTCGTACTCCACGACCGTCATGTTCTTGCCGATCTCCCCGAGCCCGCCGAGAGGCAGGACGCGAAGGGTGCCGCTCAAACCGCGCTCAAGAGACCGTGGCGCTCGAGCACGCCGCGGATCGCCTGCTCCTCTTCCTCGGACGCCTCGACCATCGGCAGGCGGAGCCCGCCGGCGCGGATGCCGAGCATGTTCAGCGCGGCCTTCACGGGCGTGGGACTCGCGGTGATGAACATCACGTCGAAGATGTCCTTGAGCTGCGCGTGGATCTCGTGGCGGGCGTCGGGCTCGTCGATCATGCGCCGCATCTCGCGGCCCACGATGTGCGAGGACACGCAGATGCCGCCCGTGCCGCCCTTGTCCAGGCATTCGGCGAGCGTGTCGTCGTTTCCGGCGAGCAGGTTGAGGCCGTCGATCGCCTGGATGTCCTCGCTGCGCGCCTGCTTGACCGCCACCACGTTCGGGATCCCCTGCGCGAGCTCGCGGAGGAAGTCGTTCGGCAGGTCGATCACGCAGCGCCCGGGGATGTTGTAGAGCACCACCGGCAGGTTGGTGGCCTTCGCCACGGCCTCGAAGTGCGCCCGCAGGCCGCGGCGGTTCGGCTTGTTGTAGTACGGCGTGACCACGAGCACCCCGTCCACGCCCGCCTCCGTGGCGCTCTCGGTGAGGTGCACGGAATGTGCGGTGTCGTAGGTGCCGGTGCCGGCGATCACGGGGGCGCCGCCGGCCTCAGCTACGGCCAGCTCCCAGATCCGGCGCTTCTCGTCGTCGTTCAGCGTGGCGCCCTCGCCCGTGGTGCCCGCGACCACGAGGCCGTCGCTGCCGTTCTCGAGCAGGTGGTGGACCATCGCCACGAAGGCGTCCTCATCCACGCGACCCCGCTCGTCGAACGGCGTCACCATCGCTGTGAGGATGCCGCCGAAGGTCACGCCGCGATTATCCCAGGACTCGCCCCGGGCGAAGCGAGCGCTCATCTCGGCTCCTGGTCCTGCCCCTCGGTGCCCGGCTTGGGACTTGCGGCGGGATCCTGCTCGGCCGCCTGGCGCTGCTCCTCGGGAGTCTGCGTGGCGGAGGCCGATTGCACGGACGGATCCGTCTCCTGCACCGCTCCTGGAGCGGGATCGCCCATCGCCGCAGGGGTGGCGGCGGTGCCCTTCTGGGCGGGGCCAGGGCTGGGATCACCGGTCTCCACCGGCTCGCGGGCACGCGCGCCGCCTCCGCCGAAAATCTCTCTCAGCCGGTCCATGAACCCCATGGGCGTCCTCCTCGGTAGCTCGCGGCGGAGATTAGCGCGAGGTCTCCCGGGCACAGGTCATAATTTGCTCGGATTTCATATGGCACAGACCACCACCGACTACAGCCATCGCAGCGCCGTCCAGAAGCTCGGGGTCAAGCCTGAGCAACGCGTGGAGGTCGCCGGCGACGTGGGCACCGGCCTGCGCCGGGACGTCAAGGCAGTGCTCGGGCGCGGCCTCGTTCGCTCTGGGGAGCTAGATGGCGCGATCGTGGCGGTCCAGTCGGTCGAGGAGGCCGAGGAGGCGTTCGACACCTACCGGCCGCGGCTGCGCGACACGGGTTACCTGTGGCTCATCACTCCCAAGCGCGGCCAGGAGGGCTACGTGAACCAGATGGCCCTCGTGCCAGGCGGCAAGCGCCGCGGCCTGATCGACAACAAGACCTGCTCCATCGACGACGAGCGCTCGGGCATCCGTTTCGTCGTGCCCCGGGCGCTCCGCGGCCAGGACGGCTCGGCAGAGGCGTGAGGCGGGCCGCTGCCGCCGCGGCGGCTCTTGCCGCTTCGATCCTGCTCGCCTCGTGCGGAGGCGGTGGGGGCGGCGGACCTGCGGTGAAGCCTCCCCAGGGCCCGCCCTCGGCGCGCCATCCGGCATCCGAGATCGCCGCTGAGCTGGCCGGCGAGCAGATGCGGGCCCACCTGCTCGTGGCGGCGCGCCTCTACAACAACGGACGCTTCCAGTTCGCCACCGACCACATGGCCGCAGCGGAGGCGAACTACCGCACGATCGCGCAGGCGGTGCGAACCCGCGACAGCGTGCTCGACCGTGAGTTCAACGCGGCCTTTGGCGTGATCGCCGGGCAGATCGCCCAGCGGGCGCAGCCGCTCACGGTGACCAACCGCATGGGCATCCTGCAGGGCCAGTTCCTCGACGCCGCAATCCAGGATTCGGTGTCGAAGCCGGCGTTCAATGACCCGGGGGTGGCCGCGCTCGTGATGATGCGGCTGGCCAACCAGGCGGCCCGTGAATACGCGCTGTCGGCCCGGGTTGGGAACTTCACGCCGCGCGGCAAGCGGGCCTACCAGGATGCCTTCGGTCTTCTAACGCGCGCGTCGTCGATCTCGCATCGCATCAGTCCCTCGCTGGGACCGCAGCGCAATGCGATCGTCAACGGCATCACCGACGCTCACGGCGCCGGGTTCCTCACGGGCGTCCTCGTGCCGCGACACCTGCATCCGGCTCAGGTGGCGGCGGGCGTGCGACGGGCGGAGCAGGGCGTGTTGAAGCGGTTCGGCTTCACCGCCTGAGGCAACCTGGCAGCAAACGGGCTACTGTGCCGGGCATGGCGAGCTATCCGGTAGCAGGCAAGTCGATACTGATCACGGGCGCCGCGCGCGGCATCGGCGCGGAGACGGCCCGCCGTCTGGCGGCCAAGGGCGCGAAGGTGTCCCTCGTTGGCCTGGAGCCGGAGGAGCTCGAGCGAGTGGCGGCGCAGTGCGGCTCGGACGCGATCTGGTTCGAGACCGACGTGACCGACTGGGACGCGCTCGAGCGCGCCGCGTCGGGAACCGCAGAGCGCTTCGGCGGCATCGACGTGGTGATGGCCAACGCGGGCATCGCGAGCGCCGGTCTCGTGATCAACACTGACCCGGTTGCCTGGGAGCGCGTGATCGAGGTGAACCTCCTCGGCGTGTGGCGCACAGTGCGCACCTGCCTGCCCTACGTGATCGAGCGCAAGGGCTACATCCTGCCGGTGGCATCGCTGGCCGCGGCCGCGCACAGCCCGGTGATGTCCGCCTACTCCGCGAGCAAGGCGGGCGTGGAGGCGTTCACGGACGCTCTGCGCGGCGAGGTGGCGCACCACGGCGTGAAGGTGGGTTGCGCCTACTTCTCCTGGATCGGCACGGACATGGTCGCGGGCGGCGACGCCAGTGCCGCCGGCGGCATCCTCCGCGGGAAGATGAAGGGGCCGCTGGCGAAGACCTATCCGGTTTCCGTTGCCGTCGACGCCGTTGAGAAGGGCATCGAGAACCGCTCACGGCGCGTGATGGGGCCGCCGTGGATCAAGTACATGTTCGCCATTCGCGACTTCATCGGCCCGATCAGCGACAAGCAGGTGGCCGACGTGATGCCCGAGGTGGAGCGCGTGGTGTCGGAGGACATCGCGCGGCGCGGCGCGGAATCGTCCGCGCCGGTGGGCGCCGGTGGCGCGGCGGACTCGTCGCGCTTCAGGTCGCCAACAACCTCCGGATAGTCGCGGCGAGGGTGGCGCTGATCATTCTGGGCGTCACGCGGAGGACGACGTATCTGCCCGCGAAATGCGCGTCACGCTCGCGGTCCGTCTCGAACGTCTGGCTCGTGCGGTGGTAGTCCCAGGTGTCGAGCTCGACGATGAGTCTCGTGCCCGGCCAGTGGAAGTCCACCTCGTAGCCGTCGACCTCCCCGTTCATCACGGGCACCGGGAGCTTGTGCCGGCGGCAGAAGGCCAGGAACTCGAGCTCCAGATCTGAGCGGCTGCGGCGTGCTTGAGGGTCTAAGGAGGCAATAACGGCGCGGAAGGTCTTGATGCCCTTGCGGCCGCGGTGTCGCTCCAGCGTCTCCCTTATTGCTCTTTCGCTCAGCCAACCGCACCGCTCGGCCTCATTGGCGGCGCGTTGGAGCTGCTTGAGGGGGACGACGGCGGCGAGGTCGAGCAGCGTGCGGGTGACGGTGGTGATCGGGATGTTGTCTCTGCGGGTGAATTCGCTTTTTGCGAGATCGGGCACCCAGTGTGCTTTCACCCCTGCCACGCGGCGGTGATGCGTGGGCGCGGAAATAGCAATGAGGGAACGGCGGAGCTTCAGGAGCCGCCAATGCTCTGCGGCGCTCCAGTGACTCAGCACGGCATACGGGCCGCCGGTCAGCACCGCAGCCATTAGTTGCCCCTCGCGGCTCACGCCGGGATGGCCAACGGCAAATACGCCCCGGTGCAGGCGATGAAGGAAACGGCCGGCCACCATCCGGTCGATCTCGCCGCGGTCGAAGCCGACCTTCACGAGCTGCCAGTAGGCCACGGTCCCGTGCTGCCTGGCCGTCAACCGCGCCAGCTTCGCTCGACGTGCTTCACGTTCTTCACGCATACCGTGAAGAAGGTGAAGAGCGTGGGTTTTCGCCCCCCGGGGCCCTACAGCAGGTGTTCGAGGCCCACCGTGGGCGACTTCTCGAGCGTTCCCACCTTGCGGATCGCCAGCAGCACGCCGGGCATGAACGACTCACGGGAGATTGAGTCGTGGCGGATCGAGAGCGTCTGGCCGAGGCCGCCGAAGAGCACCTCCTGGTGCGCAACGAGGCCCGGCAGCCGCACAGAGTGGATCGGCTCGTGCACATTGCCACCGGCGCCCCGCACCAGGTCGGCGGTTCGCGCCGCGGTCCCGGACGGCGCGTCGAGCTTCTGGTCATGGTGGAGCTCGATGATCTCGCACTCCGGCATGTGCGGGGCGACCATCTTCGCCGCCTCCATCATCAGCACCGCGCCGATCGCGAAGTTCGGGGCCACGAACAGGTTGGCGGAGCCGACCCCCTCGAGCTCGGAGAAGTCCTGGCCCGTGGTGCCCATCACGCAGTGCACGCCTGCCTCCAGGCAGTGACGAGCGTTCTCGAGCGCAGCGTGCGGCTGGGAGAAGTCCACGACCACGTCGGCGTCGCCGAGCACGTCCTGCAGGTGCGTCTCCAGCACGGGATCCGCGCGGCCGACCAACGCCATGTCGTCGGCGCCCTCCACGGCGTGGCAGACCGTCTTGCCCATCCGGCCCGCCGCGCCCGATACGGCTACGTTGATCACGCCGCCACTAGCGACGGATTCACCGCCTCGAGCGCGGAGAGGAAGCTGTCCTCGTCCCCGCCCACGCCCGCGGCGGACATGCGGGAGGGGTCGAACAGCTCCCGTGCCAGCCCGGCCACCTGCTCGAGGGTCACGGCGTCGATCGCGGCCACGATCTCGTCCAGAGTCAGCAGCGGCACGCCCATCAGCACGGACGACCCGAGCCGGTTCATGCGCGCCAGCGTGGACTCCATCGAAAGCACGGTGCGCCCCTTCACGTTCTCCTTGGCGCGAACGAGCTCCTCCTCGGTGACCGACGAAGGATCCTGCAGCTTGCGCAGCTCCTCGCCGATCACGTCCATCGCCTCGCCCACACGATCTGGTCGCGTGCCCACATACAGAGCCACCTGGCCGGAGTCCTGGTACTGGCTCGCGTACGAGTACACGGAGTACGCCAGGCCGCGCTTCTCGCGCACCTCCTGGAACAGGCGGGATGAGGAAGAGCCGCCGAGGATCGTGTCGAGCACGCGCAGGATGAAGCGCCGCTCGTCGCCGCGCGGCAGCCCGGGCGCGCCCAGGCAGAGGTGGTACTGCTCGGTCTGCTTCTCGTGGAAGCACACCTGCGGCGACACGGTCGGATGCGCCGCTTCGGGCACATTGGCCTCGCCTGGGCCGGCCGTGAACGCTTCTTCTACGAGAGACACCAGCTTCTCGTGGGACAGACGACCGGCGCCCGCCACCACCAGATTCGGAGCCGTGTAGCGGCCGTCGTGGTACGCGGCGATGTCCGGCACCGGCACGCCGGCGATCACGTCGGCCGTGCCGATGATCGGCCGCCCGAGCGGATGGTCGCCGAACACCGCGCGCGACAGCACGTCGTGCACCTTGTCCGACGGCTCGTCCTCGTACATGGCGATCTCCTCGATCACCACCTGGCGCTCGGAGTCGATGTCCGGGTACGAGGGCCGCAGCACCATGTCCGCCATAACGTCGAACGCGCGGTCGAGGTGCTGGTCCAGGAAACGCGAGTACACCGACGTGGTCTCCTTGCCGGTGCCCGCGTTGATCTCCGCCCCCAGCCCGTCGAAGATCTGGTCGATCTCCGTCGAGCTGAAGCGGTTGGTGCCCTTGAACAGCAGGTGCTCGAGGAAGTGCGAGATCCCCGCCTGCTCGACGGTCTCGTTGCGAGAGCCGACGCGGATCCAGAAGCCGAGCGCGACCGAGCGCACCGAGGGCATCTCCTCGGTGACCACCCGGACGCCCGAGTCGAGCTCGGTCAGCTGGTGTCCGTCAGTCGTCGTCAACGACGGTCGCGCCGGTGATCGTTCCCGCCGCGGCCGCCGCCGTCACGGCCGCGCCCGCCGCGGTCACCGCGGTCGCGCCGCGGTCCACGATCGCCGCCGCCACGCGGTCCACGATCGCCGGTGCCCACGGCGGCGAGCTCCTCGGCCGTCTTGCCCGCGATCTCCGGGTCGTCCGCGAGGCGCAGTCCGATGCGGCCGCGCTCCTTGTCGACCTCGACAACACGCACGTTCACCTCGTCGCCGCGGTTCAGGACGTCCTCCACGGACTCGGCCCGCTGGCCGGGTGAGATGTTCGAGATGTGCAGCAGCCCGTCGGTGCCCTTGGAGAGCTCGACGAACGCGCCGAAGGTCGTGGTCTTCACGACCTTGCCGGTGTACTCGTCCCCGACCTCGACCTCCTTGGTCATGGTCCGGATGCGCTCGATCAGGGCGTCGCCCAGCTCGCCGGACGCGGCGTACACGAGGATCGTGCCGTCGTCGTCCACGTCGATCTGCGCCTCGTACTCCTCGGACAGCGCGCGAATCGTCTCGCCGCCCTTGCCGATGACCATGCCGATCTTGTCGACGTCGATCTGGATCGAGGTGATCCGCGGCGCGTACTGGGACAGCTCCTCGCGCGGCCCCTCGAGCGCGTCGCGCATCTTGCCCAGGATGAAATCGCGGCCCTTCTGAGCCTGATCGAGCGCGTCGCGCAGGATGTCGAACGTGACGCCACCGATCTTGATGTCCATCTGCAGCGCGGTGATGCCGTCAGCCGTGCCGGCCACCTTGAAGTCCATGTCTCCGAGGTGGTCCTCAACACCGGCGATGTCGGAGAGCACGATGTAGTCATCGCCCTCCTTGATCAGGCCCATGGCGATGCCCGCCACCGGCTTCTTGATCGGCACGCCGGCATCCATCAGCGACAGCGACGAGCCGCACACGGACGCCATCGAAGACGAGCCGTTCGACTCGAGGATGTCCGACACCACGCGGATCGTGTACGGGAACTCCTCCTGCGACGGGATCACCGGCACGAGCGCCCGCTCGGCGAGCGCGCCGTGGCCGATGTCGCGGCGCTTGGGCCCGCGCATGAAGCCGGCCTCCCCGACCGAGAACGGCGGGAAGTTGTAGTGGTGGAAGTAGCGCTTGGCGGTCTGCAGCCCGAGGGTGTCGAGCCTCATCTCCTCGCGCGTCGTGCCGAGCGCGGCGACCGAGAACGCCTGCGTCTGGCCACGGGTGAAGAACGCCGACCCGTGCGTGCGGGGAGCAACTCCGACCTCGATCCAGATGGGACGGATCTCGTCCGCGCTACGGCCGTCGGGACGCTTCTTGTCCACGGCGATCCGGCGCCGGATGATGTCCTTCTCGAGCTTGTCGAACGCAAGCTGCGCGTTGGCCCGCGCCTCCGCGTAGTTCTCGGCGTCGGGCTCCGGAGTGAAGGTGTTCAGGACCTCCTCCTCCACGCGCGCCGTCGCGTCCTGGCGCTCGAGCTTGTCCTCGACCTGCGTGGCCTCGTCGAGCGCTGCGCCGAAGCGGTCGCGGATCTGCTGGAGCAGGTCCTCGTTCACCTGCGGGACCTCGACCTCCTGCTTCTCCTTGCCCGCGATCTTCCGCAGCTCGTGCTGGGCCTGGCAGAGCTTCCTGATCTCCGCATGAGCGATGTCGAGAGCGTCGAGGATCTCGGCCTCGGACACCTCGTCCGCGCCGGCCTCGACCATCAGGATGGCCTCCTCGGTGCCGGCGACCACGAGGTCCAGCCCGGTTTCGAGAAGTGACTCCTCCTCCGGGTTCACCACGAAGCCGCGCTCGTCATCCATGCCGATGCGCACGGCGCCGACGGGCTCCGGGAACGGGATGTCCGACACCATCAGGGCGGCGCTCGCGCCGTTCATCGCGAGGATGTCGTACGGGTTCACGTGGTCGACCGACATCGGCATCGAGACGAGCTGCGTCTCGCGGCGCCAGCCCTTCGGGAAGAGCGGCCGCAGCGGCCTGTCGATCATTCGCGCGGTGAGCGTGCCCTTCTCGCCGGCACGGCCCTCGCGCTTGAAGAAGCTGCCCGGGATCTTGCCCGCGGCGTACATCCGCTCCTCGACGTCCACCGTCAACGGCAGGAAGTCGACATCGCGGAGGTTCCCTGCGGTGGCCGTGGAGAGAACCATCGTGTCTCCCGCTCGAACGACCACTGCACCGCTCGCCTGCTTGGCGAGCTTCCCCGTCTCGAAGGTGATCTCAGTTCCCCCGACCTCGACCGAGACGCGGTGCGCTTGCGGAGCGCCTACTTCATTCATGCTGTTCCTTTCAGCGCCGCCTCCGGTTGGCGGCATTTCTCATTTGGCTCTGCGAAAGAGTCCCGGGGAGGTTAGCAATGGGACCCTTGCGAGCCTCTCCTTAATTGCTGCAAACGAAGAGGTGCCGGGGCGCTGCCGTGGATCGTGAAGGTTGCGCGCTTGCGCGTGAACCTGCGCTTGCTCGCCAGGGTTTGACAGCGCGGCTTTGCACAGGGACACTCGACCGGTGACTCGCGCGCTGCTCACCGGGCTCGTGTCCGGCCTCTGCGCCATGGCTTTCGCCGCCCCTGCCACAGCCGCGGTCAGGCACGCGTACGCGTTCAGGGTGACGAGCGCGAGCATGTCCGAGGTCGTGAGCTTCCAGGGCGATGGCGGTCCCGCCTGTGAGCGGGCGGGAATGTGCGGCTACAGCGGCAGGATCACCTACGCCTTCGATCACGGCGACGGCTATGCGATCTTCCTCACCGGCGGGCGGCGGATCGCCGGGGCCGGCGACTTCTTCTTTGCTGGTCTCACGAGCGCGATGGTCCAGCCTCCCGGCGGACTGCCGGCCTGCACGGACAAAGTGCTTCACGGCGCCGACCGCTTCGAGGTGGAGGGCACCGCGGCCCGGCCGCGGCTGGTGTTCCACCCGGCATTCGACGCGCCGCGCTACCTCACCACCTACTGCGCCGGGCCGAGCGATCGCGACATCGCGCATGTGCGCGCCCTGCCGCAGCTCGTGTTGTCCGCGCGCACTCTCCGGCACACCAAGGTCCACCTCGAGATGTCGAGCACCCGCTCCTTCCACACGGGCCCCTTCGTCGGGACAGTGCAGTTCAGCGTGAACATCCGCATGCGGCGGGCTCGCGATGTGGCCGGTATCCGCCACCTCCTGCTGTAAGCGTTCGATCAGCTCTGGCCCATTATTCGACGGAGATCTGTGTTGGAACAGGGTTGCGCTGCTGGCTGTCGCCATCGGACTGGCGCGGCGGCGGTGCTCTGATCACCGTGATCACTCGCGGCCACAGGCATACGGGCATCGGCGAGTTCGACTTCGGCACTGACGGCACCACGAGCGCAAACGTGACCCAAGCCGGTGTCGCGCAGCCGTGCGTCGACTCGGTGAAGCAGCAAAATGACTCGCTCGACGTCTTCGTCACGGGCTCGCGCGTGGAGCTCGGCCTGCACGGACTGAACGCGGACCTGCTGAGCTCGGACCACCTCGGCACGCACTGCGCCGGACCGACCGAGCGAGACATGCTCGCCGCGAGAGTGCTTCCTGCCGTGGCCATGCCGCTGAAGGTCCTCAAGCGCAAGCGCATCAGCTTCGAGCTGCACAGCAACCTGCCGTTCCACGCCGGCCCGTTCTCAGGCACCTTGAAGGTCGACGCCGCCTACTCGATGGTGCGCACGCGGGGACGCGGCTAGCCGGCCCGAAGCCGCTCGAGCAGCTCGGGTCCCGGCACGCCCGGGCACAGCTCGCCGTCCACGAACAGCGTGGGCGTGGACATCACGCCCGCACGCACGCCCGACCGGAAGTCGCGCGTGACCCGTTCCTCCACGTGCGCCGAGCGGCGGTCGGACTCGAAGCGCTCGAGGTCGAGGCCGAACTCGCGCGCCCGCTGCCAGAGGTGGGGGTCGTCGAGATGCCCCTGATCACCGAACAGCGAGTCATGCATTTCCCAGAAGCGGCCCTGCAACGCCGCCGCCTCGGCGGCCATGGCGAGAGTGCGAGCCCGCGGATGCTTCGACGGCACGGGGAAGTGGCGGAACACCCGCACGATCGGAAGCCCGGCCAGCAGCATGTCCGCCTTCGCGCAGTACGGGCACTCGTAGTCGCCGTACTCGATCACCACCGGGCCGGCTTCGCCGCGCACGTGGTCGTCGGGACTGGGCTCGGGCGGCCCGGAACTGCGGAGGTCCGGCGCGTGGCCGCCGCTAGGCGGCGCTGGGCTCAAGCGCGTCGAAGATGAGGTTCGCGCCCGGAATCTCGAGCGCGCTCGGCGAGCAGTACGACCACTTCACAACGCCGTCGGGCCCGATCATCACGAGCGCACGCTGAGACGTGCCGTACTCGTCGTTGTAGACGCCGTACGCCTTCGCCACCTCGCCCTTGGGCTCGAAGTCGGCGAGGAGCGGGATCGTGAGGTTGAGCTTCTCCTGGAAGGCCTTGTGGCAGAACGCGGAGTCCACGGACACGCCGTACAGCTTCACGCCGCGCGAATCGAAGTCCTGCACCAGCTCCTGGTAGATCGAGAGCTGATCGGTGCAGACCGGGCTGAAGTCGAGCGGGTAGAAGACCAGCACCACGGTCTGGCCCTTGAGGTCTTCCAGCGAGACCTCCGCTCCGTCCTGGTCCCGCAGCTTGAAGTCCGGCGCCGGGCTGCCGGGCTCGATCATCGGCGGAGGCCGAGCTCCCGGATCAGGTTCCGGTAACCGTCGAGATCCTTCTTCTGCATGTAGCGGAGCAGCCGCCGGCGCTGGCCCACGAGCATCAGCAGCCCGCGGCGCGAGTGATGGTCCTTGCGGTGCTCGCGCAGGTGCTCGGTGAGGTGGTTGATGCGCGCGGTGAGGAGAGCCACCTGCACCTCGGTGGATCCGGTGTCCGAGTCGGACTTGCCGAACTTCGTGACGATGTCGCGCTTGGCTTCTTGGGTCAGGCTCATCGGCGGAAGACCGTAGCAGAACAAATCTCGCGCGCCTGCTGTACGTCGCGCTCCATCTGCCTCACCAGCTCGTCCACCGACTCGAAGCGCTTCTCGCCACGGAGGCGCTCGACGAACGCCACGCGCAGCTCCTGCCCGTACAGGTCAGCGTCGAAGTCGAGCAGGTAGGCCTCGATCAGCAGGCCGCGGCCGGTGACGAACGTCGGCCTCACCCCCACGTTCACCGCGGCCGGATGGCCGTGCGCCCATGCGGCGTACACGCCGTGTCCCGGCACCGCCAGCTCGCTGCCCGGCACGAGGTTGGCGGTGGGGAAACCAAGCTGGCGGCCGCGCTTGTCGCCGTGCACCACCTCGCCCTGGAAGAGGAAGGGACCGCCGAGGAACTCCGCCGCCTCCTTCACCTCGCCGGCGGCCACCAGCCCGCGGATGTGGCTCGAGGAGACCGTCTCACCTCTCACCTCCACGAGCGGCACCACGCGGGTCTCGAATTCGGGGCGCTCGGCCAGCATCGCGGGCGTGCCCTGCGCGCGCTTGCCAAACGTGAAGTTCTCCCCCACCGACACGTGCGTGGCCTGCAGCTTCTCAACGAGCACTTCCTGGATGAACTGCTCGGCGGGCTTCTGCGAGAACTCCTTGTCGAACGGGATCACCACCAGCTCCTCCACCCCCAGGCCGGCGATCAGGTCGCGCTTGACCGGATAGGAGGAGATCAGCTTCGGCAGGTGGTCCGGCGCGACCACCGCGAGCGGATGGGGCTCGAATGTGAGCACCGTGTCGTTTCCGCGGATCACCTCCCGGTGGCCCAGGTGCACGCCGTCGAACGTGCCGACCGCCACGCGCCGCGGTCGCGGCTGGGTGTGCTGAAGGAAGGTGACTTTCATTTGAAGACGACTATTGGCTTGAGCGTTTCTGCGCTCGCTTCCGCGATTGCTATCAGGTGGCCGCTGTGCGTTAGGCGTACGGGTGACTGGTGACTGTTGACTGGTGTCGTAACTGCCACTCCGTTCGCTGCCTTTCTTGCCTCATCCTCTTCCAGCTCGTATTCAGTCATGAAGTCGAGGGCTTCGTTCAGGGGCACGATTCTCTCCTCGCTTGCGTCCTCGAGGCGGAACGGGCCGATCGCGGTGCGTTCGAGCTCGTCGCAATAGGCGTCGCCGAGCTCCGTGATCAGGCTCCGGACGTAGGTTCCGGAAGAGCACTCGATCTCGAATTCGGCCGTCTCTTGGTCGTGGCGGAGGAGCTCGGCCCGGTACACCGTCACCGGCCTGGCGTCCGCCTGAACGAACTCGCCGCGGCGTGCCTTCTTGTACAGACGCTCACCGCCCACCTTCACGGCCGAGTACGCGGGCGGCACCTGCTGGAGCTCGCCCGTGGGGATCTCGAGCGATGACGGGATGCGGCCGGTGTGGTCGAGGTTGCCGTCGCGGTCGCCGGTGTCGGAGGTCCAGCCCAGGCGGGCCACGGCCCGGTAGGTCTTCGGCAACTCCATCAGGAAGCGCTGCGCGCGCGTGGCGGAACCCACGAGTACGAGCAGGAGCCCGGTGGCGAACGGATCGAGCGTGCCCGCGTGGCCGACCTTCACGCGCCGCCCTGACTCCTCCGACAGCCGCCGGCGCACCTTCGCGACGACATCGTGCGACGTCACGCCGGCGGGCTTGGGATAGAGCAGAACGCCGGCGCCGGCCACTAGATGGTTCGCAGTGCCATCGGGGGGTGCGTGGGCCCGCGATTCGGCATCTACTGGCTACAGCTGCTCGCCGACCTCCACGCGAAGGCGCTCCACGAGCTCCTCCACGGGCAGCTCGGTGGAAAAGCCCGCCGCCTGGCGATGGCCGCCGCCGCCATGAGCGCGGGCGATGCGCGACACGTCCACGCGGCCGTCCGTCGAGCGGAGGCTCACCTTGCGAACGCCCACGCGGTCGTCCGACAGGAGCTCGCGCACGAGCGCCGCCACCGCGGTGCCCTCCACTGCGCGGATGTGGTCGACGATTCCCTCGGAGTCGGTCTCGAGGGTGCTCGTCTCCTCGTAGTCCTGGCGCGTGAGGTACGTGAATGTGAGGGCGCCTCCGTCGTGGCGGCTCACGCGGTTAAGCGCGCGCGCCAGGAGCTGGAGGCGGCCGAACGGCAGGTCCTCGTACAGCCGCCGGTACACGCTGTGCACGTCCACTCCGAGCTCGATCAGGTCGGCCGCCATGCGGTGCGCTTCGGGCGTGGTGTTCTCGTACATGAAGCGTCCCGTGTCCGTGACGAGGGCGACGTACAGCGCCTCACCGGTCAGCGGCGAGACGTCGACGCCGAGCTCCTTCGAGATCCGGTACACGATCTCCGCCGTGCACGAGGCGTTCGGCACCACGAGGTTGACCGTGCCGAAGCGCGTGTTGTCGTGGTGGTGGTCGATGTTGAGGATGTGCAGGTCGCCCTGCTGCAGGAAGTCGACCGGCATGCGGTCGATGTTGCCGCAGTCGAGGAACACGATCGTGCGCTCGTTCACGTCCGGCGGCGGATCGTTGAGCACGCCGGTGAAGTCCATGTAGCGGTACTCGGCGGGCAGCGGGAACTCATCCGCCGCCATGAACATCAGCGAATCCTTGCCGAGCAGCGTGAGGATCTGGTGCATTGCGAGCAGCGAGCCGAGGGCGTCGCCGTCAGGGTTCTCGTGTGTGGTGAGGAGCAGCTTCTCCGCCTGGCGAAGCTCGCCCACCACCTGGTCCAGATCAGTGATTACTCCCACTCGCCCCGCCCTTCCGTGTCGTCCAGCAATTCCGTGATCCGCATCCCGCGGTCAATCGATTCGTCGTAATGAAACTCAAGCGTTGGAGTGCGCTTCATTCGCAGCTCCTGACCCACCTTCGACTGCAGAAAACCTGCCGAGGAACGCAAGCCCTCCAGGGCTGCGTTCTTCTGCTCGTCCGTACCCAGCACGCTCACGTATACGCGCGCATGGCGCAGATCTGGGCTCGTATCGACTCCAGTCACTGTCACAAATCCGATTCGCGGGTCCTTGAGGTCCTCAGTGATGTGTCCCGAGAGAACCTCTCGCACAGCCTCGTTGACCCGCCGCATTCGGGACCCGGGCATCCTAGCTCACGCTACCCAAGGATCTCGTCAGCGGAAATGAGACCTCTCTCAACTCTGACGCCGTCCGGAAACTGCGATTCCACATACCTGGTGAGCTTGGCAGCAGCGTCGTCAACGCTGTGCACATTCCGTCCCACGAGCGCCACCGACAACGTGGACCGCTGCCACAGGTCCTGATGATCCGTCTCGGCGACGCTCGCGCCAAAGCGGTGCCGCAACTGCTCCTTCAACGAGGACAGCACGCGGCGTTTGTCCTTGAGTGAGCTGCCGTCTGGGAAGTGGAGGTGGATCTGAAGGAGCACTACGAAGGACATGGGCATTGGGCGTAGGGCGTGGGTCACCGAAGTCTCTATGTGCCCTATCCCCTATCCGCTATGCCCCGAGCTACAGCTCCCTTTCGACCTGCCGCGTCTCATATGCCTCGATCACGTCCTCTTCCTTCACGTCAGCGAAGTTCTCGAGCACGATGCCGCACTCGAAGCCGGACTCGACCTCGCGGACGTCGTCCTGGAAGCGGCGCAGTGAGGCGATGCGGCCGTCGTAGATGATGGTGCCGCCGCGCACGAGGCGAGCGCTCGCTCCACGCCGCACCGTGCCCTCGCGCACCCACGAGCCGGCGATGGTGCCGACGCGCGAGGCGCGGAAGGTGGCACGCACCTCGGCCACGCCGATCGTGCTCTCCACCTCTTCCGGCTCGAGCATGCCCTCCATCGCGGCGCGCAGCTCCTCCACCACGCGGTAGATCACGCTGTAGGTGCGGATCTCCACGCCCTCGCGCTGCGCGATCTGGCGCGCGTCCTGCACGGGCCGCACGTTGAAGCCGATCACGATCGCGTCGGACGCGGAGGCCAGCATCACGTCGGACTCGTTGATGCCGCCCACGCCGTCGTGGATCACGTTCACCACCACCTGGTCGTGCGGCAGCTTCGCGATCTCGTCCTCGAGCGCCTCGAGCGAGCCGGCGACGTCCGCCTTGAGCACGAGGTTGAGCTCCTTGATGCCCTCCTGAGCGCGGGCGAAGACGTCCTCGAGCGACACGCGCACGCCCTGGCGGCGCGCGAGCGCCTCGGTCTTGAGACGGTTGGCCCGCTCGCCCGCGAGCTGGCGGGCGCGGCGGTCGTTCTCCACCACGCGGAAGTGCTCGCCGGCCTCGGGCACGCCGTCGAAGCCGAGAATCTCCACCGGATCGCCAGGCCGCGCCAGCTTCATGCGCTCGCCGCGGTAGTCGTTCATCGCGCGCACCCGCGCCCAGTGGGCTCCGGCCACGAGGGCGTCGCCCACCTTGAGCGTGCCGCGCTGCACGAGCAGCGTGACCACGGGGCCGCGCCCCGGATCGAGCTTCGACTCGATCACGCTGCCCGACGCCTCGGCGCCCGGGTTGGCCTTGAGCTCCTCGAGGTCGGCGATCGTCACGATGGTCTCGAGCAGGTCCTCGAGCCCAACCTTGGTCTTGGCGGACACGTCGACGAACTCGGTGTCGCCGCCCCAGTCGGCCGGCGTGAGGCCGAGCTGCGCGAGCTCGCCGCGCACGCGGTTGGGATCGGCGCCTTCCTTGTCGATCTTGTTGACGGCGATCATGATCGGCACGCCGGCGGCCTTCGCGTGGTCCACCGCCTCCTCGGTCTGCGGCATCACGCCGTCGTCCGCAGCCACGACGATCACCGCGACGTCGGTGACCTTCGCGCCACGAGCGCGCATGGCGGTGAACGCCTGGTGGCCCGGAGTGTCCAGGAACGTGATCGTCTTGCCCTCGTGGCGCACCTGGTACGCGCCGATGTGCTGGGTGATGCCACCGGCCTCGCCGGCCACCACCTCGGTCTGGCGGATCGCGTCCAGCAGCGAGGTCTTGCCGTGGTCGACGTGGCCCATGATCGTTACGACCGGCGGCCGTTCCGCGAGCGCCGCTTCGTCGTCCTCGTACTCGGGCTCCTCGTCAACCTCGTCCGCGGCGTGCTGGATCTCGATCTTCTTGTCGAACTCCTCGGCCAGCACGCCGATCGCCTCGTCGGAGAGGGTCTGCGTGAGCGTGGCCCTCTCGCCGAGCTCCGTCAGCTTCTTGATCACGTCGGGCGCGCCCAGGCCGAGCGACTCCGCCACCTCCTTGACGGTGGCGCCGGACTTGATCTGCGTTGCCGGCTCCTCCTGCTGCGGCTCGGGCTGCGCGGTGAGATCGGGCTCGACCCACGGCGTGCGGCGGCGGCGCCCGCGGCCGCGGCGCGGCGGCTGCTGCACGGGCGGCGGGCCCTGAGGGCGGCGCGAGGCCTGCGAGTCGATCACGACACGCCGGCGGCGGCCGCCTCCTCCGCCACCGCCGCCGCCCTGCTCCGGGCGGCGCTGTGGGCGCTGGGGGCGCTGGCCGCCGTCGCCGCCCTGCGGCTGCTGCTGGCCCTGAGGCTGGGGCTGCGTGGGCTCCTGCGAGCGCGGCTGCGCGGGGCGCTCACGCGTCTGCGCACCATCCCCACCGGCGGCCGGCTGGCTGGGCTGCTGCTCCTGGGCGGCCTCGGCACCGTTCGAGAAGGCGCGGCGGATGTCGTCCTCGTCGACGCTCGACGCCGCGGCCTTCACGTCCAGGCCGGCCTTTTGCAGCACTGCGAGAACCTCCTTGCTGGAGATTCCTCGCTCTTTGGCTATCTCATGAACTCGCTTCTTGGCCATTCTCGATGAAGTCTAGGGTCTCTCTTGGGATGCGGACTTGGGCCCTCAATGCCCGTGCAAAGCCGCCTCTTTCGATTGCCGTCGGGCCGCAATGGCCCTCCCGGCACAGATAGGCACCTCTCCCCGGCTGCCTCGACTCGGGATCCGGCACGAGCCCGTTCGGTCCCAGTACGAAGCGTACGAGCTCAGTTTTCGAGCGCGTGGCTCCGCAACCCACGCAGGTCCTCTGCGGGGCAGAGCCTACGACGCCCGTTCCTCGGCCGTCTCGCGCTCTTCGGCCGGCTCCTCGGAAGCAGCCTCTTCGGCAGGTGCCTCTTCCTGCACCTCCGCACTCTGCACCTCTGGCGACTCGGCACCGACTTGGTCGCTGCCGCTGCCCTCGAGCGCCTGGTGCGCCGGCAGCCCGCAATACCGCGAACCCGGCAGCGCAGCGTTGGGGCAGCGGCGCCCGTTAGACATGATCGCCGCGCAGCGGCCGGCCACGTCCTCCTCCTCGTAGCCCATCTCCGCCTCTTCCTTGGCGAACTCGGTCTCCGAGCGGATATCCACGCGCCAGCCGGTGAGGCGGGCAGCGAGGCGAGCGTTCTGGCCCTCCTTGCCGATCGCCAGCGACAGCTGGTCGTCCGGCACGATCACGGTGGCCTGCTTGTTCTCGTCATCCACGAGAACCTCGCGCACGCGCGCGGGCGACAGAGCCTTTGCCACGAAGCGGGCGGGCTCGTCGTTGAAGGGGATGATGTCGATCTTCTCGCCGCGCAGCTCGGAAACGACCATGCGCACCCGCGAGCCGCGCGGGCCGACGCAGGCGCCGACCGGATCCACGCCGCCGGCGTGTGAGACCACCGCGATCTTCGAGCGGTAGCCCGGCTCGCGCGCGACGTTCTGGATCTCCACCAAGCCGTCGGCGATCTCCGGCACCTCGAGTTCGAAAAGCTTGCGGATCAGCTCCGGCGAGCGGCGCGACACGATGATGCTCGGCCCCTTCGCCTGCGCCGAGACGTCGGTGATGATCGCCTTGATGCGCTGCCCGTGGTCGTAGCGCTCGTTGTCCACCTGCTCGGACTTCGGCAAGAGCGCCTCCACGCGCTCGCGCAGCTGCACGAGCGTGTAGCGCGAGTCGGACTGCTGGACGATGCCCGTGATCAGCTCGCCGACGCGGTCCTGGTACTCCTCGAACATCATGTCGCGCTCGGCTTCGCGGATCCGCTGCAGGATCACCTGCTTGGCGGTCTGCGCGGCGATGCGGCCGAAGTCCTCGGGCGTGACGTTGCGCTCATCGATCTGATCGCTGTACTGGGCGAGCAGGTCGGGGTCGAGCTCGGGCTCGGCCGGCTCGCGCATCTCACCCGTCTCGGGATCGACCGTGGCCTCCTCCTGCTCGACCTCCGAGAGCAGCTGCTCCTCGAGCTCAGGCGGGATCAGCAGCTCGTAGACGATGAAGTCGCCGCTCTCGCGGTCCATGTCCACACGTGCGTACTTCGCCGACCCGGGAGTCTTCTTGTAAGCGGAGAGCAGGGCATCTTCGAGCGCCGCCATCAGGCGCTCCGAGGAGATCCCCTTCTCGCGCTCGAGGACCCGTACGGCTTCCAGGATCTCTCTACTCATGCGCTCAGCCCTCCACCAGGTTGCTTCTGTTGATGTCCGAGTACGGGATCGACACGACGCCGGTGTCGGCCGCCACCGTGATCTCGCTGTCGCTCGCGCCTACGAGCTCGCCCGTGAAGGTCTTGCGGCCGCCGTGGTCCACGCGCGTGCGCACGCGCGCGCGGCGTCCGACGTAGCGGCGGAAGTGCTGCGGCTTGGTGAGCGGCCGCTCGGGCCCCGGCGAGGAGACCTCGAGCGCGTACTCCACGAGTAGCTCGCGGAGGTGGTTCGTGACGCGCTCGCAGAGCGCCAGGTCCACGCCGTCCGGGTGGTCCACGAACACCCTCACCTTGTTGCCGGAGATCTGCTCCACAAGCAGCACTTCGACATCGGGCTCAGCATGCGTGAGCCGCTCCTCGATGTACTCCTGTGTGGGTTCCACGATCTCCCTCCGGGCGAAAAAAAGGTGGGCCTCCGAAGCCCACCCCAAGAGCGGCACACGGCCGCAGATGAAGTTCCAACGAAATCGAGTATAGCCCTGACCTACCGGAGGCTGGAGGCCGAGAGACCATCCAATTGCGGGGCTGGATGCCCCGCGGAGTTAGCCCTCGAAGGCCGCCTCAGGTCTCGATCAGAAGGGTGACGGGACCGTCATTCACGAGCTCGACGGCCATGCGCGCGCCGAAGCGTCCACCCTGCGCGCCGAGCCCCTCGCGCACCATTTCGTAGAGCTCTTCCGCCTCCTCCGGAGGCGCCGCATCCACGAAGCTGGGGCGGTTTCCCCTGCGCGTATCCCCGTACAGGGTGAAGTTGCTGACGCACAGGATCTCGCCATGGACGTCGCCTATGGCGAGGTTCATTCGCCCCTCGTGATCCTCGAATACGCGCAGCGCGAGCAGCTTGCGAATGAGCTTGTTCGCCAGCTCCTCCGTGTCGTCGGTGTGGACGGCGAGCAGCACGAGGAGCCCGCGCCCGATCCGCGCGATCTCCTCCCCCTCCACCGTCACCGACGCGCCGCTCACGCGCTGGACCACCGCTCGCACGGGCGGCACCCTACCCTGGGAGCCGATGGCAGCCGTTGACGTGGTGGACGCCTACGTGAGTGCCCTGCCGGGTGAGACCCGGCGGCTCGCCCATGGCGAGTGGGGCATCACCGTGGCGGCCGAGCAGGCGCGCGGCTGGCCGCTCGACGTGGGGGTGCGGGTGGCGGACGGCCTCCTGCGCGTGCAGGCGTTCGCGCTCTCGGCCTCCGACGAGCTGAACCCTTGGAACCTCCTGCACTGGAACCGGCAGACGCGCTTCGTGCGCTTCGCGTGCACCCGCTCGGGCGACATCTGGGTGCACGGCGATCTGCCCGCCGCCGGCCTTGACCGGCAGGCCGTGGACCGGCTGCTCGGGCTCGTGGTGGAAGGGGCGCTCGCGGTCCGCGAGGCGCACGGCGACTAGAGCTGTAGCTCTCCGTTGGCGACGATCACTGCCTCGCCGCCCACCTCCACGCGCTCGATCTCTTCAGGTGTTCCCGTCACGCGCACGTAGAGCGTGGATGGGCGCTTGATCTCGACCCCCTGCGTGAGCTCGATCTCCTGCCCCGACTCGATCAGTCCGTGGCGCAGGAGGTGGACCCCCAGCGGGCCGGCCGCGCTGCCTGTAGCGGGGTCCTCGACCACGCCCACGCCGGGGCCGAACATGCGCGTCTTCCATTTCGTGCCCTGGCCCGCGAAGGTGCTGAATCCGAAGGTGCCCAGCCTGTTCAGGCGGCCGAAGTCGGGCTCGAGCGCCGCCACCGCCTCTTCGGACTCGAGGCCGACCATCACAAAGTGGGGACCGTTGTCGTACTCCTCGACCGGGAGCGCCGCGCGCTCCACGCCCAGTGCCGCGAGCGCCTCGGCCTCCCGCGCGTACGGCTCCCAGGTGGGCACGCGCTGGACCATCCAGCCGAACGAGATCCGTGCGCCCTCGCGTTCCACCTGGACGGGGATCACGCCGACGCCGGTCTCGATCCGGATCTCGGTGAGCTGCAGTGGCCCCGCGAGCACGAACGCCGAGCCGAGCGTGGGATGCCCCGCGAACGGCAGCTCGGTGGCAGGCGTGAAGATCCGGATGCGCACATGGCCGTCGCCCTCGGGCGGGAGCACGAACACCGTCTCCGAGAAGTTCATCTCGCGTGCGATGTCCTGCAGCCTGTCCTCGGGGATGGCGCGGGCGTCCGTGTACACGGCGAGCTGGTTGCCGGTGAGCGGCGTGCCCGTGAACACGTCGGCTATGACGTAGCGGAAGCGCGGCATGGCGCCGCACTCTATGCGCTGCGGATCAGGCGGCTTCGAGCCGAGCGCGGTAGTGGCGGTAGTCCGCCCGGTCCGGCCGAAGGCTCGTGGCGAGCGCGAGATGGCGCCTGGCCTCTCGGATGCGCCCGGTCTTCTCGCACGAGCGGCCGAGGCAGAAGTGCGCGAAGTCGTTCACCGGGTTGCGCTCCACCACGGCGGCGAATTCGTCCCGCGCCTGCGCGTAGCGGCCGCTGTGCCAGTAGGCGCGGCCCAGGGCCTCGCGGATCGAGGTCTTGTCGGGCTCGAGCTCGCGCGCCTGCTCAAGCGGGATCTGCGCGGCGTTGAAGTCCTTCGACTCGAGCAGCGCGGTGCCGCGGCGGAAGAGGTCATACACGTGCTCGCCCCGCTCCTCGGGTGTGCGCTCCGGCTCGGTCATGACGTCTTCACCTCCTCCGCGTGCAGCTTCTCCACCACCTCGATGATCGCCCCGGCAACTTCACTCTTGAGCGCTCTGGGCACCTCCAGGATGCCCGTACGGGTGACAATCGAGACCTCGTTTTCCGCCGCGTCGAACCCGATTCCGGGCCTCGACACGTCATTCAGGACGATAGCGTCGACCCCCTTGCGCTCGAGCTTCTCGCGCGCGCGCTCGGCGGCGCCCTCACCGTGCTCTGCGGCGAAGCCCACGATCGTCTGGCCCGGCCGCCGCTCGGCCGCCAGCGCCGCAAGCACGTCGGTGGTGGGCTCGAGCTCAACCGTGAGGCCGTCGCGCCCGGTCTTCGAGATCTTCGAAGCCTCGGGCGAGGCCGGCCGGAAGTCGGCCACGGCGGCCGCCATCAGCAGCACGTCGCTGTTGGGGAAGGCCTCGCGCGCCGCCCGCTCCAGCTCGGCCGCGCTCTCAACGTCCACATAGGTGACTCCGTCCGTCCGCGGGAGCGATACGTTCGCCGCGATCACCGTCACGTCGGCGCCTCGGCGTGCCGCCTCGTCCGCAAGGGCGAAGCCCATCCGCCCGCTCGAGCGGTTGCCCACATAGCGCACCGCGTCGATCGGCTCACGCGTACCTCCCGCGGTGACGAGCACCCTCAGGCCATCGAGCGAGCGGGGCGCGAACCCCGCTCCCCCGAGCGCAGCCTCGATCGCCGCCAGCACCTCGGGTGGCTCGGCCAGCCGGCCCACGCCGAACTCGCCCTTGGAGGCCAGCTGGCCAGTGCCCGGGGGCACGATCTCCGCGCCGCGCGCCGCAAGCGTCTCCAAGTTGGCCTGGGTGGCCGGGTGCTCGTACATCCGGTCGTTCATCGCCGGCGCGATCACGAGCGGCGCAGTGCTCGCGAGCGCCGCGCTCGTGAGCAGGTTGTCCGCCATGCCGTGAGCGAGCTTGGCGATCGTGTTGGCCGACGCCGGCACGATCGCGTAGACATCGGCCCGCCGCACCAATTCGAGGTGCGAGATGGCGGCATGGTCGGGCGCCGGATCGCCCGGGAAGGCACCGCGAGCGGGATCACCCTCGAACTCGTCGACCAGGACCGGAGCCCCAGTGATTCCCTCGAACGTGGCGCGGCCCACGAAGCTGAGCGAAGCCGGGGTCTGAACGACCCGTACAGAATGCCCAGCCTTAATCGCAAGCCGAGCGACCTCAACGGCCTTATAAGCCGCAATCCCGCCAGTTACGCCAAGAAGAACCCGCGCCACAAGCTAAGGATGACGCGAAAACGGACGATCAGCTGCAATCGAGCTGTCGCCCCATGCCCTATGCCCTATGCCCTATGACCGGTACCGATACTTCAGCTTCCCGGCAGCAATCTCCTCGAGCGAGATCTTGAGGTAGTTCTTCGACCCCGTCTCCACCATCGGCGGCGGGTACTCGTCGAACGTTCCCTCGCCAAGGTTGTGGTAGTACGAGTTGATCTGGCGGGCCCGCTTGGCGGACACCAGAACGCACGCGTAGTGGGAGTCGACGCGCTCGAGCAGCGTGTCGAGACGGGGCTTGATCACAGAGAGTCTCCTCGGGGTTGCTCTTCAGAAAGGGTAGCGACGAGCTCCGCGAGCTGGTCCACGGCATCCTCGAGCCGATCGTTCACGATCACGTGCTTCCACTCGTGCTCCGCCGCGAGCTCGCGCTCCGCGACGGCGAGCCGGCGCGCAATCTGCTCCTCGTTTTCCGCCCCGCGCGCGATCAGGCGCGTGCGCAGAGCGTCGAGCGACGGCGGCTTGATGAACACCTGCTGCGCGTCCGGCAGCGCCTCTCGAATCTGGCGGGCGCCCTGCAGCTCGATCTCGAGCACGAGCCCCTCCGCGGCCCGGTCGAGCTCGGAGCGGAGCGTGCCGTACTGATTGCCGGCATATTCCGCGTGCTCCAGGAACTCGTCGTTTTGCAGGCGTTTCTCGAACTCATCGCGCGTGAGGAAGTGATAGTCCACCCCCTGCGTCTCCCCTGGACGCGGCTGGCGGGTGGTGGCCGAGACGGACAGCCGGAGGTCCGGGAAGCGCTCGAGCAGGGCGCGGATGAGCGTGCCCTTGCCCACTCCAGACGGCCCGGTGATGACTAGAACGCGAGGTGGCGCGATGGCGCGGGATCAGCTAGCGGCGGAGGTACGAGACGAGCTCGTTGCGCTGGCGCTCCGACAGCCCGCCGATCGTCTTGCTCGGCGAGATCCGGCACTGGGTGAGGATGCGATTCACCTTCACGCGGCCGTACTTCGGAACCGCCAGGAGCAGGTCGAAGACCTTCGCAGTTTGCAGATATTCCGGCGGATCCAGGAGCAGTCCATGGATCTGCTGCCGCCCCGCCTTCAGATCGCGCTTGAGCCGGGCGCGCCTCGTGCGGATCTCGTTCGCCCGCTTGAGGGCGTCCATCCGCTGGGTGAGGGAACGTTCGGGTGCGACCCCCGAGGCGGCTTTCGGGGGCGACTGCGCGGCGGGCGACATGGGCGGCGATGTTACACAGAAATGAAGGTCGCGAGACGGCGAAATGTCGATTTTTCCGTGAATTCAGCTCGACCTCAACCTGAGCTTGAGCGCCCTTCGGGCTGGTTGAGCGTTTTGGCTCTTTTTGCAGGGGCTTTCTGAGAATTTGTGCGCCTAGCGCACACCCCCCGGGGAAAACTCCCGCTCTTTGCGAGAAAGCGCCTCCAGCTCGGCGGCGACACGGGCGCCCGCGGTGGGGTCGCGAAAGCTTTCCGTGCCCACGGCTATGCAGGTCGCGCCCGCCGCGAGGAAGTCGGCGGCATCGCGCCCGCTTGCGATCCCGCCCATCCCGATCACGGGCAACTGCACAGCTTTCGATACCGAGTGGACCTGCTCGAGAGCGATCGCGCGCACCGCCGGACCCGACACTCCGCCGGTGGTCCCGCCGAGCCACGGATCGCGCGTTTGCGGGTGAAGCGCCATGCCTTTGAGCGTGTTGATGAGGGACACCGCATCGGCGCCGGCGGCCTCGGCCGCCCGCGCCACGGCGGCAGGTTCGGTGGCGTTGGGCGTGAGCTTCACGATCAGCGGCTTCTCCGTGAGGGGGCGCAGCGCCTCAACCGCGCGCGCGGTCTCGGCGGGATCGGCCCCCATGATCAGCCCGGTCTCCACGTTGGGGCAGGAGAAGTTGAGCTCGATGAGCGACACCTCGTCGCGCGCCCCCACCGTCGACACGAGCTCCCTCAGCTCACCGTGGTCGAACCCCATCACGGACACGCAGAGCGGCACGGGCAGCTCCGCCAGCATCGGCAGATCCTCCGCGAGGAACCCGGCGAGGCCCTTGTTGGGCAGCCCGATCGAGTTGATCAGGCCGGCGGGCGTCTCCCACAGGCGCGGCGGCGGATTGCCCTGGCGCGGTGCGAGCGTGATCGTCTTCGACACGAAGCAGTCGAACGGGAAGCGCTCGAGCAGCTCGTCGCCGAACACGCGGCGGGCCGCGATGGCGTCGTAGGTGCCGGAGCCGTTCAGGACCGGCCCGCGCAGGTGGACGCCGCAGAGCTCGACCATCAGTGGCCCACGCCTCCGGGGACGAGATCGGCCGCCTCCACCACCGGGCCGTCGACGCAGAGCCGGATGTAGCCGTTCCTGGTCGGCACCACGCAGCCGAAGCAGGCGCCGAAGCCGCATGCCATGCCGGATTCGAGCGCAAGCTGCGCCGGGATGTCGTGCTCCTCAGCCAGCGCGCGTACGGCCTCGAGCATGGCCGGCGGCCCGCATGAGTAGACGACGTCGCCCGGCTGAAGCTCCTCTCGGAGGAGCTCGGTGACGAGGGCGTGCTTGCCAACCGACCCGTCGTCCGTGGCTATTTGTGACTCGCCGGCGAAGAGGGTGGCTGCCTCGGCGTGGTCGGCGCTCCTGAATCCGAGCAGCACCTTCGCGTCCGGCCCGAGCTCGTCCTGCAGGCAGAGCAGTGGCGCGGTGCCGATGCCGCCGCCCACCAGGAGCGGCCGCCCCGCCGGCTCCTCGAACCCGATCCCCAGCGGGCCGGTGAGCCACAGGTTCTCACCCTCGCCCATTTCGGCGAGGCGATGCGTGCCGGGCCCGATGTCCTCGAGCAGGAACCAGAGCCGCCCCTCGCGCGCGCGCGCGAAGGAGAAGGCACGCGGGAGGTGGGGGCGCTCGCCCTCCCCCGCTCCCCAGCCCTCTTCGGTGGCGAGCATGTAGAACTGGCCGGGCCGCGGGTCGGGCGGTCCCCCGGGGTCCTCCGCGACCAACAGCGTGTAGGCGCCGACCCGTCTGTTCTCGACCAGCGGCGCGAGGCGGCGCCCGAACGGCGCGAGGGTCACGCGGGCGTCCTCCCCGCCTCGCTGCGGTCCGCGTGCAGCTCCTGTAGGGAGCGCACCTCGGGCTCGCCCCGGCGCAGCGCGCGGATGGCGCGCTGCGCGGCGGTGGCGCCGGTCATGGTCGTGATGCACGGAATGCCGCGCGCGACGGCCGCGCGGCGGATCTCGTAACCGTCGCTGCGGGCGCCGGAGCCGGTGGGCGTGTTGATCACGAGGTCGACCTCGCCGGACTCGATCCGGTCCACCACGTTCGGCGAACCCTCTGAGATCTTCTTGAGCCGCTCGACGGGCACCCCCATGCGGCGGATGGCCTGCGCGGTGCCGCCGGTGGCGACGATGTCGAACCCGAGGTCGTGAAGCGAGGCCGCGAGCTGGGTGGCGGCGGGCTTGTCCGAGTCGGTAACGGTGATGAAGACCGTGCCCTCGGTGGGCAGCTCGGCGCCGGCGGCGGCCTGGGCCTTGCCGAACGCGGTGGGATAGTCGGCCGCGATGCCCATCACCTCTCCGGTGGACTTCATCTCGGGTCCGAGCAGCGCGTCCGCCGCCGGGAAGCGGTCGAACGGGAGCACCGCCTCCTTCACGGACACGTGCCCCGCCGAGGCGTCGCCGGGCGGCGGCAGCTGAAGGTCGAGGTCGCGCAGCTTCTCCCCCAGCATCAGCCGGCAAGCCATCTTCGCGAGCGGCACGCCCACCGCCTTCGACACGAACGGGACCGTGCGCGATGCCCGCGGGTTGGCCTCGATCACGTAGAGCTCCTCGTCACCGTGGACCGCGTACTGGATGTTGATCAGGCCCACCACGCCGAGCGAGAGCGCCAGCTTCTGCGTGGCCTCCTCGATCTGGCGGAGCATCTCCGGGCCGAGCGACAGCGCGGGGATCACGCACGCAGAGTCACCGGAGTGGATCCCTGCCTCCTCCACGTGCTGCATCACGCCGCCGATCGCCACCTCCTCGCCGTCGCACAGCGCGTCCACGTCGATCTCGATCGCGTTCTCGAGAAAGCGGTCGAGGTAGATCGTGCCGTCGCCGTTGCGCTCGGTGCGCTCTAGGTAGTCGGCGAGCTGGTCGGGCCCGTAACAGATCTCCATCGCGCGCCCACCGAGCACGTACGAGGGCCGGACGAGCAGCGGGTAGCCCACCTGCTTGGCCGCCTCGAGTGCCCCGGCCTCGTCGCGCGCGGTTGCGTACGGCGGGCTCTTCAGCCCAAGCTCTCCCATCAGGCGCCCGAAGCTCGGACGGTCCTCAGCAAGGTCGATCGAATCCACCGGCGTGCCGAGCAGCGGCACCCCCGCGTCGGCGAGGCCGCGTGCCAGCTTGAGCGGGGTCTGCCCGCCGAACTGGACGATCACGCCCTCGGGCTTCTCGAGCTCGATCACGCCGAGCACGTCCTCGAGGGTGAGCGGCTCGAAGTAGAGGCGGTCGCTCGTGTCGTAGTCGGTGGAGACGGTCTCCGGGTTGCAGTTGATCATCACCGCGTCGCGGCCGGACTCGCGCACGGTCATGGCCGCGTGCACGCAGCAGTAGTCGAACTCGATGCCCTGGCCGATGCGGTTTGGCCCGGCGCCGAGGATGACCACCGACGACCTGTCGCCGCGACGCACCTCGTGGCGCGCCGCGCGCTCCCAGCCCGAGTAGTAGTAGGGCGTGGCGGCCTCGAACTCCGCCGCGCAGGTGTCCACGGACTTGAAGGTGCGCTCGAGCCCCGCCTCCGGGTCCTCGCCGCGGGCGAGCGCACCCAGCTCTGCCACGAACCAGGGGTCGATCATCGTCCGGCTCTGGATCTCTTCGTCCGACGCGCCTCGGCGCACCGCCTCGAACAGCAGCTCGAAGCGGTCGTGCGACGGCACCTCGAGCCGCGCCAGCAGCTCGTCCGTGTCCTCCGGCGGGCGCACGCGCACGTCCGTCTCGCGCGAGCGCATCGCCTTCATGAACGCCTGCTTGAACGTGCGGCCGATCGCCATCGCCTCGCCCACCGACTGCATGTGGGTGGACAGGCTTCCGTTCGTGCCCGGGAACTTCTCGAAGGCGAAGCGCGGCCACTTCACCACCACGTAGTCGATCGTCGGCTCGAAGCTCGCGGGCGTGACCCGCGTGATGTCGTTGTCGATCTCCTCGAGCGCGTAGCCCACCGCCAGGCGGGCTGCGATCTTCGCGATTGGGAAGCCCGTGGCCTTCGACGCCAGCGCCGAGCTTCGCGACACGCGCGGGTTCATCTCGATCACCACGATCTCGTCCGTGTGCGGGTTGACCGCGAACTGGATGTTCGACCCGCCCGTCTCCACGCCCACGGCGCGGATCACCTGGATCGCCTGGTCGCGCAGCGACTGGTACTGGCGGTCGGTGAGCGTCTGCTGTGGTGCGACGGTCACGCTGTCGCCGGTGTGGACGCCCATCGGGTCGATGTTCTCGATCGAACACACGATCACGACGTTGTCGCGGTAGTCGCGCATCACCTCGAGCTCGAACTCGCCCCAGCCGATCACCGACTCCTCGACGAGCACCTGGCCGATCGGGCTGGCGGCGAGCGCCTCACCCACCCGCTGGCGGAACTCCGCCTCGGTGCGAGCGATGCCGCCGCCGCGGCCTCCCATCGTGAAGCCCGGACGCAGGATCGTCGGCAGCCCGATCTCGCGGAGCGCGCGCTCGGCCTCCGCCATGCCGGACACGATCGCCGAGCGCGGCACCCTGAGGCCGGCGCCCTCGATCGTCTCGCGGAAGAGCTCGCGGTCCTCGGCGCGGCGGATGGCGTCGTAGTTCGCGCCGATCAGCTCGACGTCGTACTGACCGAGCGTGCCGTCCTCGCTCAGCGCCCGCGCGAGGTTGAGCGCGGTGCCGCCGCCGAGCGTGGGCAGCAGCGCGTCCGGCCGCTCGCGGTCGATCACCTTCGCCACCGACTCGGGAGTGAGCGGCTCGATGTACGTGGCCGTGGCGAACTCCGGGTCGGTCATGATCGTGGCCGGGTTGGAGTTGACGAGGATCACCTCGTAGCCCTCTTCGAGCAGCACCTTGCAGGCCTGCGCTCCGGAGTAGTCGAACTCGGCGGCCTGGCCGATCACTATCGGGCCGCTGCCTATAACGAGGATTCGTTCTATGTCGTCCCGCCGCGGCATCAGCCCACCCTCTCCAGGAACCGGTCGAACAAATACAGGCTGTCGTGCGGACCCGGGCCCGCTTCGGGGTGGTACTGCACCGTGCTCCCCGGAACGTCCAGCAAGTTCAGGCCCTCGACCGTGCGGTCGTAGAGGTTGAGGAGGCTCAGCTCGGCGGCGCCGAAGTCGGTGTCCCAACGGATCGCCTCGTCGGTGTCGATCGTCTGCTCGCCGTCCGGGCCAAGCACCGCGAAGCCGTGGTTCTGGCTGGTGATGTCGATGCGGCCGGTCTCGAGGTCCTTCACCGGGTGGTTGGCGCCGCGGTGGCCGAACGGCAGCTTGAATGTGTCCAGGCCGACCGCGCGGCAGAGCAGCTGATGGCCGAGGCAGATTCCCCACACCGGCGTGCGGCCCACGAGCTCGCGCACCGTCTCGACGATGTGGTCGAGCGCCGCGGGGTCACCGGGTCCGTTGGCGAGGAACACCGCGTCCGGCTCGCGCGCGAGCAGGTCCTCCGCGCTCGAATGGCACGGGTGCAGCTCCACGCGCGCGCCCCGCTCGCGCAGGTTGCGCACGATCGAGGTCTTGATGCCCGTGTCGATGGCGACGATGAGCGGGCCCGGGTTGTCCGGGTCGAGGATCACCGGCTCGGACGGCGTGACCTCGCGCGCGAGGTCCTGGCCCGCCATCGGCGGCTCGGCCATCACCCGCTCGCGCGCCTCGTGCTCGGGCATCTCTGCCGCGAACACGCCGCCGCGCATGGCCCCCTTGTCGCGGATATGGCGCACGAGCGCGCGCGTGTCCACGCCGCTCAGCGCCGGGATGCCGCAGTCGCTGAGCCACGTGAGCCAGCCGCCCTCCGCGCCGGGCGCGTCCTCACGGTTCACGCCCTCGCGCATGATCACCGCGCGCGCGTGGATGCGGTCCGACTCCATCGCCTCCGCCGAGACGCCGTAGTTCCCGATCAGCGGATAGGTGAAGACGATGATCTGCCCGCGGTAGCTCGGGTCGGTGACCGACTCCTGGTAGCCCGACATCGAGGTGTTGAAGACCACCTCGCCGGTGGCGGAAAGCGGAGCGGCGACCGAATCGCCATCGAACCGCGTGCCGTCCTCGAGGAGCAGATACGCGTGGCTCATACGGCTCCGATCGCGAACGAACGCTCACGGTACGCCACGGCGCCGCCGGCCACAGTCATCCGCACCCGGCCCGTGAAGGTTCGCCCTGCGAAGCAGCTGTTGGCGGAGCGGCTCTCGTAGCCGGCCTCGCCCACCTCCCACTGCGCGTCGAGGTCGACGAGCACGATGTTCGCGGGGACGCCCACGGCGAGCATCGGCGCCGGGATGCCGAAGGGCTCACCACCCGCCGTCATGCGCTCCACCAGCAGTTCGAGTCCGATCACGCCCGGCAGCACGAGCTCGGTGTGGAGCGCGGCGAACGCCGTCTCCAGGCCGGTGACCCCCATCGGCGCGGCCTCGAACGGCTGCTCCTTCTCCTCGCGCGCGTGAGGCGCATGGTCGGTGGCCACGCAGTCGAGCGTGCCTGCGCGTAGCGCGTCGATCAGTGCCTGGCGATCGTCCTCCGAGCGGAGCGGCGGGTTCATCTTGAAGTTGCTGTCGAGCGTGAGCACCGCCTGGTCGGTGAGCGTGAGGTGGTGCGGCGTGGCTTCCGCCGTGATCTGAACGCCGGCGGCTTTGGCCCGCTCGATCACCTCCACGGTCTGTCGCGCGGACACGTGCTGGATGTGGATGCGCGCCCGCTCGTACTCCGCGAGCGCGGCGTCGCGCGCCACCATGGTCGACTCGCTCACCGACGGAATGCCCGTCAGGCCGAGCTGCGCCGACACCGCTCCCTCGTGCATCACGCCCTTGCCCGACAGCGCCGGATCCTCCTCGTGCAGCGCGATCGTGCGACCGGCGAGCTTCTGGTACTGAAGCGCCTGGCGCAGCACGCCGGCTGAGCGCACCGGCAGTCCGTCGTCGGTGAAGCCGGCGGCGCCTTCCGAGGCGAGCTCGGCCATCTCCGTGAGCTGTTCGCCCGCCTGCCCGCGCGTGATGGCCGCGGTGAAGCCCACCGGCACCCGCGCCTCCTCCCGCGCGCGGCGGCGCAGCGAGTTCAGCACCGACGCCGTGTCCACCACCGGATCGGTGTTGGGCATGGCGAGGACCGCGCAGAAACCGCCCGCCGCCGCGGCGCGCGTGCCGGAGTCGATGTCCTCCTCATCCTCGCGGCCGGGGGTGCGCAGGTGCACGTGGGGGTCGACGAAGGCGGGCAGCGCGTGGAGGCCGCCGCCATCCACCACCTCGGCGCCGTCCGGTGCGCTGAGCGCGCCGCTCTCGCCGATCTCGGCGATCTCGCCGTCGCGCACCAGCACGTCGCCCACTCGGTCGAGCTTCGAGCGCGGGTCGATCAGGTGGGCGCCGCGGATCAGCAGGTTGCCGGGCGGAACCGGGGCGCGGTCGAGTGCGGCGCTCACGCGGGCTGTGGCTCCGTCTCCGTGCCGAGCGGGCTCGGCGCCCCGGCGGCCGCGCGGCCCGGGCCGCCCGCGAGCAGCTCGTAGAGCACCGCCATCCGCACCACCACTCCGGACTCCACCTGCTCGACGATCAGGGCCTGCGGCGAGTCGATCACCTCGGACGAGAGCTCCACCCCGCGGTTGACCGGGCCCGGGTGCATCAAGAGCTGGTGCGGGGCGAGCCTGCGCGAGTCGATCTGGTAGCGGGCCGCGTACTCGCGAAGCGACGGGACGTAGGACCCGGTCATCCGCTCGTGCTGCATCCGCAGCGTGTAGACCACGTCCGCCTTCTCGATCCCCTCGAGCGTGTAGCGCACCTCGCAACCGAGCGACTCGATCTCGCGCGGGATCAGCGTGGGTGGACCGCAGAGCGTGACCTCGCACCCCATCCGCGTGAAGGCGAGGATGTTCGAGCGCGCCACCCGGCTGTGCAGCACGTCGCCCACGATCCACAGCTTCATCCCGTCGAGCGAGCCGCGGCGGCGCGTAAGGGTGTAGAGGTCGAGCAGCGCCTGGGTGGGGTGCTCGTGCTTGCCGTCGCCCGCGTTGATCACGGATGCGGTGGTCCAGCGCGCGACCAGGTTGGCAGCCCCCGCGTGCGGCGATCGGATGACGATGGCCGCCGGGTCGTATGCCGACAGGGTCTGCACCGTGTCCTTGAGCGACTCGCCCTTGTCCACCGACGAGCCTGCGGACTTGATGTTCACGAGGTCCGCCGACAGGCGCTTGGCGGCCAGCTCGAACGACGAGCTCGTGCGCGTGGAGGACTCGTAGAAGAGGTTGATCACGGTGCGGCCGCGGAGCGTCGGCACCTTCTTGATCTCGCGGCCCGAGACCTCGGCGAAGCTCCGCGCGCGGTGCAGGATGCGCTCGATGTCGTCGCGCGAGAGGTCGTCGACCGACAGAAGATTTCGGTTCATCAAGCGGGCACCTCGGCGGTTTGGCTGATCGTGACTTCGTCCACTCCATCCACCTCGTCCACGCGCACGTTCACGCGCTCGTCGCGGGCGGTGGGCAGGTTCTTCCCGACGTAGTCCGGGCGAATGGGGAGCTCGCGGTGGCCGCGGTCCGCAAGCACGGCGAGCTGCACGCGCTCCGGGCGGCCGTAGTCGAACAGCGCCTCGATTGCGGCGCGGACGGTGCGGCCCGTGTAGAGCACGTCGTCCACAAGCACCACCGTGCATGCCTGCAGCGGGAACTCGATGTGCGACGCGAGCACCACGGGCTGGCGATCGGGGCCGCGCGTGGCGACGTCGTCGCGGTAGAAGGAGATGTCGAGGTCGCCCAGCGGCACCGGCGCTCCGATCAGCTCCTCGACGCGCTCGTGCAGGCGCGCCGCGATGACCGCTCCGCGCCGGTGGATGCCGACGATTGCGATCCGCTCCCCGCCCGTCTTCTCGACGATCTCGTGCGCGATCCGCACGAGGGTGCGGCGAATGTCCTCGCGGTCGAGTACTACCTTCTCGCTGCTCAAGCTGCTCGTTCCTTCCTGGCCTCGCGGGACCGGGTTAAAGGAGTTGCGCTGCGGACAGTAGCAGTGACCGCGGACGCCCTACAGGCGGCGGTAGCGCCCCTCGAGCAGCGAGTAGGCGGCGAACACCATCAGGCCCGCCGCCACGAATGCGAGGATCCACGGTCCAAGGGGCTGGTGATGCAGGCGGCCCAGGGCGCCGTCGAGCCCGACGGCGTCGTTGGGATTGAATTCGACTGCCGTGCGCACGAAGAAGTAGCCCACGAGCGCGAACACGAGCGCCCGGACCGTCAGTCCGACGCAGCCCAGCACGACGAAGACCCGCCGCTCGGCGTGGCTCATCTGCTGCGTCTTCGCCTCGTCGGTGAATCCGCGGCCCAGCGCGTCGTACAGCTGGTAGAGGCTGATCGCGATCAGCACGCCGCCGCCGATGGCGACGATCTCCTGCCCGCCGGGCCACCCGAGGACTCCGGCCGCGGCGTGCTTTTGCTGCGCGGTGGAGTTGCCCGAGCTTCCGGTGAGGACGCGGAGCGCGACGCCGAAGAACCCGAGATAGACCAGCCCGCCGGCGAAGTTGCCGACGCGATCGATCGGCTTCATGCTGCCGCCCCCCTCTGGGCCTGTGCCGAAGATGCCCTGGGTGAGCTTCCAGAGCGCGTACGCGAGCAACCCGGCACAAATCGCCACCATTGCCGCGCGGCCGACGGCGCTCCGAGCGATCAAGGCGAGCGCGCCCTGCTGGTTCGGCGCCGTGCCCATCGTGCCCGCCCCGAACGCGAGTGCGAGCGCAAGCGCGCCAATCACTCCATAGGTGATCGCCCGCGCGACGAAGCCCGCCCGCACCAGCCATTGAAACGGCTGGGCCTGCTCGAGCTGGCGAGTCTCGCGGCGGGTGGCTCCCAGGGACGACATCTCGCGTACCTAGGTACCCGGATTGGGGCCTGGGTACATATGAGGCGAATGGAGCACTCCGCCGTCGTGCACTCTCCGATCGGCGCTCGCCTCCCGCGCCCGACCATGCGCGCCATCGCCGCTGCCGTGGGTGCCGTGAACGTGGTGGTGATCGTCGCGCTGTGGTTGCGCGCGGGCGGGCTCACCGACGTGCACGACACGGCCGACGCTCTCACGACCGCCGGCCGGCTGGCGGCACTGCTCGGCGCCTACCTGGCGCTCGTGGCGGTCCTGCTGCTCGCGCGCATACCCGTTCTCGAGCGGCTGGCCGGCTTCGACCGGCTCACCGGCTGGCACAAGCGAGCCGCGCGTGCTTGCCTCGTGCTGCTGCTCGCCCATACCGCGCTCACGACAGCGGGGCTCACCGTGGGCGATGGCGTCTCGCTTCCGCGTGAGGCCGGGCGGCTCATCTCCAGCTATCCAGGAGTGATCACGGCCACGGCCGGGCTCGCGCTGCTGGTGGCGGTGGGCGTAACGTCGGCGGTGATCGTGCGCCGCCGCCTCCGCTACGAGACGTGGTACTTCGTACATCTCTACAGCTACCTGGCGATCGCGCTGGCGTTCAGTCACCAGATCGCGACGGGCAAGGACTTCGTGGGCAACCCGGCGGCTCGCGCTTACTGGACCGCGTTGTACCTCTTCACGCTCAGTGCGCTCGTGCTGTTCCGGGTTGTGCTTCCGCTGGTTCGCGGCGCACGTCACCGGCTGCGCGTCGCGCGCGTGGTCGAGGAGGCGCCGGGCGTCGTGTCGATCGAAATCACCGGGCGCGACCTGGAGGGGCTCGGCGCGGTACCCGGCCAGTTCTTCCTCTGGCGCTTCCTCACCCGAGGCCGCTGGTGGCAGGCGCACCCGTTCTCGCTGTCGGCTCCCCCCGATGGCCGGCGCCTGCGCATCACCGTGAAGGACAGCGGCGACTTCACCGCGGGACTTCGTGCTCTGCGCCCGGGAGCGCGCATCCTTGCGGAGGGTCCGTACGGCTCGTTCACCGCACAAGTCAGGCGGCGGCCACGCGTGGCGCTGATAGCGGGCGGATCGGGCATCACGCCAATTCGCGCGCTGCTCGAGTCGCTCCCTGCTCGACACGGCGAGATCGCGCTCGTGTATCGGGTGGCGCGCGCCGACGACCTCGTCTTCCGCGGCGAGCTCGAGCAGCTTGGGCGCACGCGCGGGGCCGACGTGCATTTCGTTGTGGGGCCGGAGGGCGATGTGTCCGTTGAGTCGCTCACTCGACTGATCCCGGACATCGCCGAGCGTGATGCCTTCGTCTGCGGCTCGCCGCGGATGGTTGAGGTCACACGCGCGAGCCTGCTCGCGGCGGGGCTGCCGGCGAGCCACATCTTCACCGAGCGGTTCGCGTTCTGATGCGCCGGACCGTCGTCGCGCTCGTGGTGACCGTGGCCGCGGTGATCGCGCTCGTGAGTTACCGCACGCACCCGCCGCACCGAGCGACCGCGCGACCGCCGGCGCATCCGCAGCCGGCGCCGCGCATTGCAGGCGCGCGCGCCGCCACAGGGCTCGCCATCAGCACGCACTACACCACCATCCAGGTCCGCGCGTTCGTGCGCCGAGGCCGCCTGGTGTCCGTGCGGGAGATCCTCGTGGCGAACGACAACGCGCACACCAGGGCGCTGAACGATCGCGCCATCCCCATCCTCCACGAGGAAGCTCTCCGCGCCGGCAGCGCCCACATACATCTGGTGTCGGGCGCCACCGGGACGAGCACGAGCTACATCTCGTCACTGCAGTCGGCGATCGATCGCGCCCGTGGCTGAGCACCGAATGGAGCACGTGATGGGGATGCCCGTGTCGATCGCGGTGCCAGACGCGATCGCACCATGCGCCGTGGACGACGTGTTCGAGTGGCTGCACCACGTCGACGCCACCTTCAGCACCTACCGAAACGACAGCCAGGTGTCGCGGCTCGACCGTGGCGAGATCACGCTCGAAGCTGCCGACCCCGACGTGCGCGAGGTGGTTGAACGCTGCGAGGCGTTCCGCCTGGCCAGCGACGGCTTCTTCGACATCCGTGCGGGCGGGCATCTGGATCCGTCCGGGTTCGTGAAGGGCTGGGCGGTGGACCGAGCGGCGGGCGTGCTCGAGCGGGCCGGCGCAAGGCGCTTCTGGATCAACGCGGGCGGTGACGTTGTGGTCCGAGGGGGCGCGCCGTGGCGGATCGGCATTCAGCATCCCCGGCTGGCAGACCGTTTGGCGGGGGTTGTCGTGTTGCGCGACGGAGCGGTCGCCACCTCGGGGGCGTACGAACGCGGGCAGCACGTGCTGGATCCGCAGACCGGCCGGCCACCGGCCGGCACGCTGTCCGTGACCGTCGTGGCCCCGACACTCGGAGCCGCCGACGCTTTCGCGACGGCGGCTCTCGCGATGGGCCGGCGAGGCCCGGCCTGGACTGCATCGCTGGCTGGCTTCGAGGCCATGACGGTCCTCGACGACGACCGCGTGCTCACCACCCCGGGATTCCTCGACTACTGCCCAGGCGGATCGGTGGCAGCAAGCCTCGAAGCCGGTCAGACGGTCACGACCGCCTCCGGCCTCCGATCTCCGGCCTCCGACCTCGCCGACGGCACGAGCAGCGCCACCAGCGCTCCGGCGAACAGCACGATGGATCCCACGGTGATCGCCGGGATCAGCCCGTCCACGTAGTTCTGCGGCGAGAGGTACCCGCCCGAGCCGGAGAACACCGTCGCGAGCACGCTGACGCCGAGCACGCCGCCCAGCTCGCGCATCGCGTTGGTGGCGCCCGACGCCTGGCCCGCCTGCTTGGGGCGCACCGCCGCGAGCACCGTGTTGGCCGCCGGCGCGAACACCAGGGCCATGCCGGTGCCGGCCATCACGAAGCCGGGCACGAGGTGGATATACGCAACCGTCGGGCTGGTCGTCGCGGCCAGCCATGCGAGGCCAGCGCCCTGGAGCGCCAATCCGGCCGCCATGAGCGGACGGCCGCCGACGCGATCGGACAGCGCGCCCGCGAGCGGCGCGATGAAGATCGGCATCACGGTCCACGGCAGGATCCGCAGGCCGGACTGAAGGGCGGAGTAGCCCTGCGCGACCTGGAAGAACTGGGCGAGCAGGAACACCGAGCCGAAGGTGCCGAAGTACATGGCGATCGACACGCCATTGGTGGCGCTGAACGCGCGCGAGCGGAAGAAGCTCATCGGCAGCATCGGCGCGGGAGCGCGCAGCTCCCAGGCCACGAAGCCGGCGAGCACCACCGCGCCGAGGGCGATCGGGCCGAGCACCGTCAGGTCCGTCCAGCCGGCCGATGATGCGTGGACGATCCCGTACACCACGCCGAGCAGCCCGGCGCTCGCGAGGGCGACGCCCCGCAGGTCGAGGCCGCGCGACTCGCCGTAGCTCTCGTTCAGCCGGGCGAAAGCGAGCGGCGCGGCCACCGCGCCGATCGGGACGTTCAGCCAGAAGATCCAGTGCCACGAGATGCCGGTGACCACCGCGCCGCCCACCACCGGGCCGAGGGCGACGGCCAGACCGCTGATCCCCGACCAGGCGCCGAGCGCCAGGCCGCGCTTCTCAGCCGGCACTGCCTCGCTCAGCAGGGTGAGCGTGAGCGGCGTGACCACCGCCGCGCCGATACCCTGAATGGCTCGCGCCGCGATCAGCGCCGATGTGCTCGGCGCGAGAGCGGCGGCAGCCGAGGCGAGCGTGAAGAGGGCTAGCCCGAATGAGAACACGCGCCGGCGCCCGAAGCGGTCCCCGAGCGCCGCGCCCGTGAGAAGCAGCACCGCGTAGCTGAGAGTGTACGCGTTCACCGTCCACTCGAGCTGCTGAATGGTGGCGCCGAGATCGCGCTTGATGCTCGGCAGCGCGTTCGTCACCACGAGGTTGTCGAGGACGACCATGAAGAGGGCGATCGACACGATCGCGAAGGTCCAGCCGCCGTTTTTGGTCCGGGACTTCATGGGAGCTTCTCCTTCCGCTGATGTAAGTGTGTGCTTACTCACTTTTCTGATGAAAAAAAGGGTGGTCAGGTCTTGTCCGCGGGGATGATCCGCTTGGTCCAGCGCTCGTCGATCGAGAACAGGTCGACCGCCGCCGCCACGGTGAGGAGCATTCCCATGGCGAAGAAGTCGCGCACCTGCTCGGCGTGCGCGCCGGACTCGCGCTCCACATAGCCCCAGAGCTCCTCCCAGCCGCGCTGCACGGCCTTGCGGACCCTGGCGTCGTCGCACGCTGCGTAGGACTGGAGCTGCACGAGCAGGCGGTTGCGGTCCGCAAGGAGCTCCACGTAGCCGTGGCCCATCGCGTGGAGCCGCTCCTCCCCCGGCTCCGTGCCGGCGGCAGCGCTCGCGAACACGTTGCGCACCTGCTGGAAGCAGCGCTCGGTGACGGCGATGAAGAGGTCGGTCTTCGTCGGGAAGAGGCGGAAGAGGTAAGCGTGCGAGATCCCCGCCTCCTCGGCGATGTCCTGCGTCGGCGTGCCGTGGAGCCCGCGCTTGGCGAACTCGGCCACGGCCACGTCCACCACGAGCTCGCGCCGCTCTTCGGCGCTTATGCGCGGCCCGCGCTCGCGCTTCTTGGGTGTCTTCGTGGCTGCCATCGCGTGAAGTAAGTTAGCACTCACTTTCTCTATTGTCAACGGTGCCTGCGACCTGCGACTTGCGACCTGCCACCTCGTCCTGCCAGCGGAGATGCACCGGCTCACCGCGCTCGGGGAAAGGAACCTCGACGCGATCAAAATCCCTCGGCACGATCGTGTTCTCGAACACCTGCCGCGCCTCGTCCCGCAGCTCCTTGCCCCCGTAGCGCTGGGAGATGTGGGTGAGCGCGAGCAGCTTCACCTCCGCCTTCGCTGCCAGCTCCGCCGCGCCGCGCGCCGTGGAGTGTCCGGTCTCCCGTGCGCGGGCGGCTTCCTCCATCGAGAAGGTGGCCTCGTGCACCAGGAGGTCGGCGCCGTGGGACACGAGCTCGGTCATGTGGCACGGAGCCGTGTCGCCCGCGATCACCACCTTGCGCCCGGCGCGCGCCTCGCCAAGCACGTGCTCGGGGCGCACCTCCCCCACCTGCTCGCCCCGC
Source organism: Thermoleophilaceae bacterium (assembly GCA_036378175.1). Taxonomy (GTDB): domain Bacteria; phylum Actinomycetota; class Thermoleophilia; order Solirubrobacterales; family Thermoleophilaceae; genus JAICJR01. The sequence continues at coordinate 1,514 of DASUWY010000033.1, read as the reverse complement.
TGGAGCCGCCCGAAGTCCGGTCCCGGCTGAATGCCGAGCTCGCGCGCTCGCCGCTCGTCGAAGCGGCCGGGGCGCTCGTCTTCGATCAGCGCGTAGCCGTAGGCCGCCACCCGGTGGTCGACCTGGAACGCGGCCACCAGGTAGCCGTCGCGCCGCAGCTCCTCGTTGGGCTCGAGCTCCACGATCTGCACCTCGAAGCCCGTCTTCCCCATCACCGGATAGAGCGCGTGGTACATGGCGCGCAGGCCGGGCGGGCCGTAGATCGAGAGCGGCTGCTCGCGGCCGCGCAGGCCGAACGTCTTGAGCAGGCCGGGCAGGCCGAGGAAGTGGTCCGCGTGGAAGTGGCTGATGAAGATCTCCTCGAGCTCGAGCAGCCCTACGGAGCGCAGCAGCTGCCGCTGCGTGCCCTCGCCGCAGTCGAAGAGCAGCCGGTCGCCGCCGCGGCGCACGAGCGTGGCGGGCAGCCCGCGGCGGGCGGTGGGCGCCGAGCCCGCGGTGCCGACGAAGAGCACGTCGAGGTCCATGGCTCCGCAGGTTATGGGGAGGGTCAGTCGAGCGCGATGAGCTCGAACTCCACGCGTCCGTCAGTTACGCGCGCGAGGCCCATCGTGTGCCGCGGCTGGCGGCGGCGATCGGTCGGGCTACCCGGGTTGAAGAGCTGGAAGCCGTGGCTCTCCTCGTGCAGCGGGATGTGCGAGTGGCCGTACACCACGGCCGCCGCGTCCGGGAAGCGTGCGCGCATCCGCTCGATGCGCCCGCGTGACGGTCCGGCGTCGTGGATCATGCCGATCTGCACGCCGGCAGCGTCCACCGTTTGCTCGCCTGGGAGCCTCCGGCGTAGGTCCATCGAGTCGACGTTGCCATGCACCGCGACGAGCGGCGGCCCGAGCGACTCGATCTGCTCGAGCGCCGCGAGCGAGACGAAGTCGCCGGCGTGGAGGATGAGGTCCGCGCCCGCCATGTGCCGCAGGCACTCGTCGGGGATGCGCCGCGCGCCGCGCGGCAGGTGAGTGTCTGAGACAACGGCGATCAGCACTCAGGGAATGCTCCCCAAAAGCTCCCGACTTCATGCCCAAAACAATGATCTAGACTCGGCCCGCCGGCGCCCGTAGCTCAGTGGATAGAGCGCTGCCCTCCGGAGGCAGAGGCCGAAGGTTCGAATCCTTCCGGGCGCGTTCGCTTGACCGCCAGAACGGTCCCGAGCAGGCCCGAGGCGGCATTGCGGAGTTTTGCGGCTATACGCTGAGCGCGATAGCGCTTCGCTCTCGCCATCCTCCCTCCATTCGGGCTCTCACTTGCCGGAACTACGACAGGAGAGGTGGACCGAAATACGGGGGGCCGGACAGGCATTTACGTAAGCCGACGGAGGGATCCGAACCCTCGACCCCCGCTACGAGAGCGAATTTCATTGTCTCGACCGGGTCCACCGGAGGGCACCTCAGATCATCAAAATCGCTGCAAATGACTCCGTTCCGAGCCGCTGACGCTGACTGGGTTTGCCTCGGTTGGACCGC